>JAQUMX010000007.1 GCA_028717885.1 Candidatus Omnitrophota bacterium | reverse complement strand
GATTACCGATACCCTGGAATACGATCTCGTCGGTACAGCAGTGGAGAAGGAAGGAAGACACGATGAATACTGCCAATAAAATTACTATGTCGAGGATTTTTTTGACGATTGTCTTTTTGTGGTTTTTATTGTGGTGGGAAAAAGTCTGGTGGACAAAAGTAATCAGCCTGATAGTTTTTACCGTTGCCGCCTTATCCGATTTCTTTGACGGCCTGATTGCTAAACGCATGAACATGATCACCGATTTCGGCAAGCTGATGGACCCGATTGCCGATAAGATCCTGGTGCTTTCCGCTTTTGCGGCATTTTTACAGCTGCAAATCATCAATGTCTGGATGTTCATGGTGATAGTTTCGCGCGAAATCCTGATTACTTCTTTAAGGCTTTTTGCGCTCAATAAAGGAAAAGTCCTCTCCGCCAGCCGCGCAGGCAAACATAAGACTGTTTCCCAGATGTCGGTGATTTTCCTGATCTTAGGTTTCATCGTTTTTAAGGAACTTATGGTCAGGTTCTACACCTGGAATCCCGACTGGGACAATCTCTTTAAATGGAGTGTTTATCTGCTTATGCTTTTTACGGTGGGGGTGACACTTTATTCCGGGCTTTCTTATCTTTGGGAAAACCGCAAGATTATCGCCAAATTTTAAAATATAATGCCTGGGCATTCCCGGTTGGTAAAATTGATTTCTACGTTTTTTTATGTGGGTTACCTGCCGCTTATGCCGGGTACCTTCGGCAGCTTTGCCGGCCTCGTGGTATATTTCTTCATCAAAAATAACCCGTTGTTCTATTTCTTGTTTACCCTTGTTTTATTGATCATAGGTTTATGGGCCAGCAAAGAGGCAGAAAGGGTATTTCGGAAAAAAGACCCTAAATATGTGGTGATCGATGAAGTGGTGGGGATGTTGATCACCTTATTTTTAGTGCCTTTTGACTTGCGGTTAATCTTAATCGGGTTTTTTCTTTTTCGCCTCTTCGATACCCTGAAACCATTTCCAGTTTCCAGTTTTCAGCATACTAAAGGCGCAATCGGAGTGATGGGGGATGATGTGGTTGCCGCGCTTTTGGCTAACCTGGTGCTTCAGCTGTTGGTAAGATTTGCCGTCTTTAAGATTTCGTAAATCGGGCCCCTAGGGGTGAGCGTGCTTTTGAAGAGGGTAATCTGGCCGGCCTTAAATTTCAAATTTTTTCCTGCCATTAACTGCGTAGAGCTTAATTCTTGAATCAGCTTTTCTTTGTTTAAATTCGATTTTACCCTGCCGATTGTAATATGCGCAGAAAATCCGCGTTCTTCTTTGGGGATGCCGATTTTAGCGATTCTTTCTTCTAATTCTGCGGCAATTTTTTCGGTTTGTTCGGCGCCTTGAGTAATTCCGATCCAGACTACACGCGGATAATTGGTACCGGGAAAAGTGCCCAGAGAAGAAAGGCTGATTTCAAAACCGGCATGATTTTTAGCTATTTCTTCGGCAATCAGTTCGATTTCTTTGATTTTTTTATCGTCGCGCTCGCCTAAGAATTTTAAAGTAAGATGGATATTTTCTGGTGCGACCCATTTGACATCCGCGCCGCTTTGTTTTAAATATTCCTGCAATTTAGCCAGCTCGAGCTTGATTTCCTTGGGTAATTCAATAGCGATAAAAGTCCTCATATCTGGCCTTTTAGCATTTCTAGGCTTTTAAGTGCGCTTAACCTTCGGATCCTCTCCCGATTGCCGGTAAATTTAAATTTTTTGCAGGTTTTTTTCCTTTTAGCGCAAACTGCGATGAAGACTGTGCCAATTGGTTTGGCAATTGAGCCGCCGGTTGGGCCGGCAATGCCGGTAATAGCAACGGCGAAATCGCTTTTGGCTAATTTTTGCGCACCAATAGCCATCTTTAACGCTACTTCCCGGGAAGCTGCGCCGTATTTTGTAATTAGCTTTGCCGGAACTTTTAAAATTTTCGTTTTTGACCGGTTGCTGTAACTAACTACTCCCAGCAGGAAATATTTTGAACTTCCCGGCAAGTCAGTAAGCAGTTTTGCCAAGAATCCGCCAGTGCAGGATTCTGCGCTTGCCAGGGTAGAGCGTTTTTCCATCAGAAGCTTATGTATTTGTTTTACAATATCTTGCGGCATAAGGCTATTATAGTTGCTCCTAATTCGCTTGACAAGCATTTCCTTTGTGTTATAATTAACACAATTAATCTTCGGGGAGAGGTGAAATTCCTCGACCGGCGGTCGCGCTAGATGCGCACACCGACCAATCGCCGCAGTAAGCGGCGCACCCGCCAATCCAATATGGCGGGGTGCCATATGGCCGTGTGTAAAGCCCGCGAGTCCGCCACGGTTCGTGGCGGACATGAGCTGGTGAGATTCCAGAGCCGATGGTCAAATGAAGGCACAATTTACGGAACAAAGTGAACATAAATTGTTGCCTGAATTTGATCCTTGACATCTACCTAAATTCAAAAATTAAGGTAAATGTTAAGGATTTAATTCGCTCATTGACTTATGTCGTCTGAAGACTCCATAAGTCAAGTGCTCATTAAAGTCCAGATGGGAGAAGGTTAACGGTTATTTGCCCGAAGATTTTTCTTCGGGTTTTTTCTTTTTTGGAGGTTTTTAGTGTTTAATTCTATTCCGGAAATCCTAGATGATCTGAAGAACGGCAAGATGGTGATTGTGGTTGATGATGAAGACCGCGAAAACGAAGGCGACCTGGTGATGAGCGCCGCCTTTCTTAAGCCGCAGGAGATCAATTTTATGGCTAAATATGGCAGGGGCCTGATTTGCGTTCCGATGGAGGAAGAGCGCCTTAAAAATTTAAGTTTAGAGCCAATGCTTAAGGATAAACTTAAAATTAACCAAGAGGACCCCTTTGCTACCGCCTGGATGATGTCAACTGACGCAGCCAAGGGTATTACTACCGGAATTTCTGCTTTTGACCGGGCAAGAACCATTGAAGTCCTGATTAATCCGCAAAGTAAGCCGGAGGATTTAATCAGGCCGGGGCATATTTTTCCGCTCAAGGCGCGCCGCGGCGGTGTTTTGGTGCGTAGCGGGCACACTGAAGCAGCTATTGATTTAATGAAGCTTGCCGGTTTGTATCCTGCGGGAGTGATCTGCGAGATTATGAATGACGACGGAACAATGAGCCGCCTGCCGGAATTATTGGGATTTTCCCGCAGCCACGGTTTAAAGATTTGTTCGATTGCCAACCTGATAGAATTCCGCAGGCGTTCGGAAAAATTAATTGAAAAAGTCGCCCAAGCCAATCTTCCTACTGATTCCGGGAATTTTACTTTGCATGTTTACCGGGACCTCACTAATAATAAGGCGCACACCGCGCTTACTATCGGCGATTTGGATAATCAACCGACGCTGGTACGCGTGCATTCCGAGTGTTTGACCGGAGACGTTTTTGGTTCTTTGCGTTGTGACTGCGGAAGGCAGCTGGAAAAAGCCATGCAGGCTATCGGTAGCGCAAAAAAAGGCGTGGTGCTTTATATGAACCAGGAAGGGCGTGGTATCGGGCTGGTTGATAAAATCCGCGCCTATAGTTTGCAGGACCAGGGGATGGATACCGTAGAAGCTAACGAGGCCTTGGGGCATAAGGCGGATTTACGCGATTATGGGATCGGCGCGCAGATTTTAGCTGACTTGGGATTGAAAAATATCCGTTTGCTCACCAATAATCCAAGGAAGATCGTTGGTCTTGAAGGCTATGGTTTAAAAGTAGTGGAGCGAGTGCCTTTGGAAACCCAGCCGAATCCGAAAAATTATCATTACCTTAAAACCAAAAAAGAAAAACTCGGCCACCAATTGGAATTATAAAACGAAAGGAGCAGCATAATGAAGGTTATTCAGGGTGATCTGATCGCTAAAGGGAAAAAAATCGGTATTGTTGCGTCGCGTTTCAATGATTTTATTACCAAGGACCTAGTTTCAGGCTGCCAGGATACGTTAGTTAGGCATGGTATTGACGATAAGGATATTACCGTTGCCTGGGTTCCGGGCGCCTTCGAAATTCCTGCAATTGCTTTGAAATTAGCTAAGGCAAAATACGATGCTTTAATTTGTTTGGGCACAGTGATTAGAGGCGCTACTCCTCACTTTGATTATATTGCCGCGGAAGTTTCCAAGGGGGTTGCCAAGGTTTCTTTGGATACGGGCGTACCGGTAATTTTTGGCGTGATTACTGCTGATACTATCGAGCAGGCAATCGAGCGCGCCGGCACAAAAGACGGTAATAAAGGCAGGGATGCCGCGCTTTCGGCAATTGAAATGGCGAACTTAGTCGAAAAAATATGAAAAAACGCACGCTTGCCCGGGAATTCGCTTTACAAATCCTCTACCAGATCGATATCTGCCATGAAGGCTGCGAAGAGGTCTTAAAAAAATTCTGGCAGGCAAAAGCGGATGAAGAAATAGAGGAAGAGGTGAAACTATTTAGCGCTGATTTGGTAAAGGGCACGGTAGATAACCTGGCAGCGATCGATGAAAAAATCACCCAATTCGCCACTAATTGGCAATTAGAACGCATGGCGTTTGTAGACAGGAATATCCTGCGCCTGGGGGTTTTTGAGCTGGCTTTCCGGCCCGATATTCCGCCTAAAGTAACGATTAACGAAGCGGTGGAGCTGGCAAAGAAATTTTCCGGCAAAGAAGCGGGAAAATTCGTGAATGGTATATTGGACAAGATAAAGATAGAAATAAAAAAATAGATGACCCATTCGCAAAAATCTGCTCAGGGTCATCCTGAGCGAAAGAAATTAACTAAACATGAAACGAGCGAAGGATGAGATATGCTGACCTGCATCTGCACACTACCTACTCTGACAGTACCTATACTCCTTCCCAGCTGATTCAAGAAGCGCACCGTGTGGGGCTTTCTACTATTGCCGTAGTCGATCATGATACCGTAGGCGGAATTATCCCTGCCGTAGAAGCTGCTAAGGCAGTGGATTTGGAAGTTGTCCCGGGGATTGAGCTGACTGCCGAGCAAGATAATCAGGAAGTGCATGTTTTAGGCTATTGTCTTGATTATAGGAATAGCGCATTGCTTAAACAATTGGCTTCCTTAAAGGAAAACCGTATCCAACGGATTTACAAAATTACCGAGAAACTTAAAAATATAGGTATTGATTTGAATGCGGAATCGGTATTTGAGATTTCCGGAGGCGGCACAGTAGGGAGGCTGCATGTAGCCAGGGCAATGCTAAAGGAAAAAATCGTTTCCAGTATTTTCGAAGCTTTTCATAAATATATCGGAGATAAATGCCCGGCTTATGTATTGGGTTTTAGGCTTTCCGTGCAGCAGGCAATCGGTTTGATTAAGTCAGCAGGAGGTATACCTGTTTTGGCGCATCCCTACAGTGTCCATAATGATAGCCTTATCCTCGATTATATTAAAGCGGGAATAATGGGGTTAGAGGTTTATTACCCGGAGCATACGCAATCGATGCGTAACTATTATTTAAACCTTACAAAAGAATATCATTTGGTGGCTACAGGAGGCTCTGACTGCCACGGCAAGGCCAAGCCGGAGGTCCGGATTGGCTCAATCAAGATTCCTTATGAGTTGGTGGAAAAATTAAAGGAAGCAAAATGCTAAAGGATCACGATTATTATATGGGCCTGGCAATAAAGCTTGCTTTAAAGGCAAAAGGGGAAACTTCTCCGAATCCGCTTGTAGGGGCAGTGGTAGTAAAAAATAATAAAATTATCGGCAAGGGGTATCATGAAAAAGCCGGCCTGGCACACGCAGAGGTTATCGCTTTAGATGAAGCCGGCAATAATGCAAAGAATGCAACACTCTATGTGACCTTGGAGCCTTGTGCGCATTTTGGCCGTACGCCGCCGTGCGTGGACAGGATTATTAAAAGCGGGATCAAACAAGTTATCGTCGGCATGGTTGACCCGAATCCGCGTAATAACGGTAAAGGCATCAACTTGCTCAAGCAAAATAAAATTAAAGTCGAAGTCGGTGTCCTGGAAGACCGCCTGAAAAAGATCAATCAGCCTTTTATTAAATATATTACCAAGGGCATGCCTTTTGTCACGGTAAAGATCGCGCAATCATTAGACGGCAAGATTGCCACGGAAAACGGCGATTCTAAGTGGATTACTTCCGATAAATCGCGTTCTTTTGCCCATAAAATCCGTAAGGATTATGATGCGGTCATGGTGGGAATTAATACGGTTTTACGCGATAACCCGCGGCTAAACGCCTGGTTTTCCCGCAGGCAACCCATAAAAGTCGTGGTGGATAGCCAATTAAGCACTCCGCAAAAAGCGAATATTTTTTCTTTGGATAGCCGGGTAATTATCGCTACTTTGCCTTCGCGCCCGGGGCAGGAAACGGAAAACCGGAAAATCCTGGCACAAAAATCAAAAATTATGGAAGTTAAAGAAAAGGCCGGGCAGGTAAATTTAAAAAATATGATGAAGAAGCTGGCGCAGCTGGAGATCTCCAATATCCTTGTTGAAGGAGGAGGGACTTTGGTCGGGGCACTATTCGATGAAGGGCTAGTGGATAAGGTGCTTTTCTTTATTAGCCCGAAGATTATCGGAGGGAAAAATGCGATTTCTTCGGTAATGGGGAAAGGGATTTCGCGCATCGATAATGCAATTAAGCTTAAAGATGTTTCATTCCGACATTTCGGCGAAGATTTTCTGATTGAGGGGTTTGTTAAATAATATGTTCACCGGCATAATCGAAGAGTTGGGAGTTGTAAAAGGTATTTCGCGGCGGCCCAATATTGTGCTTTTGGAGATTGCTGCAAAGAAAGTATTGGATGGCACTAAAATCGGGGATAGTATTGCTTTAAATGGCGTTTGTCTTACCGTAGTAAAGATAGCGAAAAATATTTTAAGTTTCGAAGTGATGCCGCGAACTTTCAAAGTAACTAATCTAGCCGCGCTAAAAACAGCAGATAAGGTTAATCTTGAGCGCAGCTTAAAAATCGGCGATAGGTTATCCGGGCATTTTGTTTACGGGCACATCGATTGCGTCGGGGTGATCCGTAAAAAAACCTTCCGGCAGAATAATCCTTGTTTTGAGATTGCGATCCCTTCGGAATTTGCTAAATATTGCCTTTCTAAAGGGGCAATTGCCATAGATGGCATAAGCCTGACCATAGCTGAAAAAAAAGCCGATACCTTTACGGTTTGTATTATTCCGCATACCCTGGAAAACACCAACCTTAAAGCAAAAATGCCTTCCGATAAAGTGAATTTGGAATTCGATATCCTCGCTAAAAGGAACCAGCCGTTTTAGAATCAGCTTGACAATATTTTTGCAAGTATTATGATAAGTTTGTGAGTATCAAAAACGTTCAAAGAAAAAAATGGCAGAAGCCGCAAATATTTATCTTAGTTAGGGATAGTTCTGCGGGCGGGGTATTGGATTTTTGTAAGGCTGATGGCGTCAATGGCCCCGGAGATTTTAGCACTTATGGGGGCTGTACTGTGGTAAAATACTTGACTGTGCCTTGTATTGTTCCTGGAGGATCTCCTCCTGGAGGAGGTGGTTGGAATTGTCCGCCCCCAGTAGATCAGCCTGTATCATGGGCTTGCGCTGCGTTATCTTATAGTTGATTTAGGCTGCAGGATATCAAAAAATGCCTGAAAAAAAGCAGAAAAACTGGAATACCCCAAAATTAATCAGATTATTGCGCCCCTTTGGCAAGGAAGCAGAAAGAATATTATCAACGTGCAAGGGGAATATTACTACTTATGTAGCAGGACCGAACTTGGATGCAAGCAACTGTACTTCATGGAGTGAACGCGGATATTGCCCAAGTTGGGTATGCATGGAGATGAGAGCTAGTTAATCCTTTCTTTTATTCCCACCCATAATAAGATTATGTAAACTTCCTCCTGCCATAATTTATTGCGAATTTTCACGATTTTTGATATAATAAATCAGGCCATAACTTACGGAGTTTAAAACGACGTAAGTTATTGGCCGAATTTATCCGTTTGCCTGAAGAAAAATGATTGCAAAACGGGGCGTGGCTCAGTTTGGCTAGAGCGCAGCGTTCGGGACGCTGAGGTCGGTGGTTCAAGTCCACTCGCCCCGACTAATTCATTTTAGAGGGATGTGATGATGCCAAAACAGCAAAAAAGAAAATGGGGCAGTCCGATAATCACGGTTTTAACCAGAAAGGAAGATGGCCCTGAAAAGGTATTGAATACCTGTAAGAGTTATCAGGGCGGCAACTCTCCCGATATTCAAAACGACGCCTGTCAACAAAAAGCTTGGGATCAGCAGTACTGCAGCGTCTGCTATAGCGACTATTACTCTTCCTAGCATGTCCGTTTGTTAGCTTTTTTCTGGGGAGAAATTTAATATATGAAGAAACGTATCCGTGTTTTTTATAGAGGTAATGTTCAGGGGGTGGGTTTTCGTTTTACTGCCGAGCACCTCGCTAAAGCAATGGATATAAGCGGCTGGGTGCAGAATTTAAAGGACGGCAAGGTTGAGGTCATTGCCCAGGCAGAAGAAGCAGTGCTTAAGGAATATTTAAAAAAAATTCACGATCATTTCTCTCCTTATATCAAAGATTTTGAAATAAAGTGGCTGGAAGTCGACGAATACCTGCAGGATTTTGAAATCAAATTCTAAATGCGCTACGGTATTTTTTCCGATATTCATTCCAATCTGGAAGCGCTAGATGCCGTGATCCAGGCTTACCAAAAAGAATCTATAGACAAATATCTCTGTATCGGTGATGTGGTAGGGTATGCCGCTAACCCGAATGAATGTGTGGAAAGGATAAAGGAACTGGCAGAGGTTACGGTTGCCGGAAACCATGACTGGGCAAGCGTAGGCTTGTTCTCTTTGGATTTTTTTAATCCCGAAGCGGCTCAAGCTATCCTGTGGACAGAGAAGAATATTTCCCATAGCGCAAGTACCTTTCTTAGGTCCTTGAAATTACTTTACGAAGAAGAAGATTTTATCCTCGTACACGGGTCATTAAACGACCCGGGTGATTTCAACTACATGAACGACGAATATATCGCACAACGTACCCTTGCGTTGATGAATAAAGAAATTTGTTTTGTGGGGCACACCCATTTCCCCGGCACTTTTATCCAA
Source organism: Candidatus Omnitrophota bacterium (assembly GCA_028717885.1). Taxonomy (GTDB): domain Bacteria; phylum Omnitrophota; class Gorgyraeia; order Gygaellales; family Profunditerraquicolaceae; genus JAQUMX01. Next base: position 50,599 of record JAQUMX010000007.1, on the reverse strand, counting down.
GAAGAAAATCAAAACTTAAGGTATAGCAAAGAGAGCCTTATAGGAATTAAGCGCGGCAATAAATATATTATAAACGTGGGAAGCGTCGGCCAGCCGCGCGACGCTAACCCCACACCCAGTTACGGCATATTCGATTCCGAGAAAAAAACCTTTGAGCTAAAAAGGGTTCCTTACGATAGCAAGGAAACGCGCAAAAAAATTTATCAGGAGGATTTGCCGCTTTTTTTTGGCGAACGCCTGCTTAAAGGGAGATAAATGAGCCAGGAAGCAAAAAAGAAAATCGATAACCTGCGGGAAAAAATTATCCGGAATGATTATCTTTACTACGTGCTTTCTAGCCCAAAAATTTCCGATAAAGAATACGATGATTTGATGCGCAGCCTCAGAGGGCTAGAGGAAAAATATCCCCAGTATAAATCCAGCGATTCCCCGACCCAAAGGGTAAGCGGGGCAATCCTGGAGGGCTTTAAAACCGTCAAGCACAGGCAAAAGATGCTTTCTTTGGATAACACGTATTCATTCGAAGAATTATCCGAATGGCAGGGGCGCGTGCATAGGGGTTTAGGGGAGAGGGCGAAAGTTGAATATGTTGCGGAGCTAAAAATCGACGGCCTAAGCGCAAATCTTACTTATCAAAAGGGAAAATTCAAAGTCGGTTCTACCCGCGGCGATGGCGAAACCGGAGAAGATGTCACGCAAAATTTAAAAACTATCCGGGCCGTGCCGTTAAATTTGCTTGGTAGCGATACCCCTGAATTAATCGAGGTCCGGGGCGAAGTTTATATGGAAAAAAAGGCTTTTTACGAATTAAACCGGCAGAGGGAAAATGAGGGCGAGCCATTGTTTGCCAATCCGCGCAATGCTGCCAGCGGTTCGTTAAAGCTTTTGGATACTTCTATCGTGGCAAAGCGGCGTTTAAATTTTTTTGCGCATTCACTGGGGGAATACAAGGGAAAAGAAATATTAACGCATTGGGATTTTTTGCAAAAGTTGCAAAAGTGGGGGATCCGCATCATCCCGAATTCTAAGCTTTGTGCCAGCCTTGAAGAGGCCATCAGTTACTGTAAGCACTGGCAGGAGAAAAGAGACGGGGTAAATTTCGATATCGATGGCATCGTAATAAAGGTTAACAGTATTACGCAGCAAAGAATGTTAGGCGAGACCTTAAAGAGCCCGCGCTGGGCAGTGGCGTATAAATTTCCTGCCCGCCAGGCAACTACAACCGTGCTTAAGATCAATCTTAATGTCGGCCGCACCGGAGTGATTACTCCTACTGCGCAATTAGAGCCGGTAGAATGCGCGGGGGTAATCATCAGGCATGCGACCTTGCATAATTTCGATGAAATCAGGCGGCTGCATATCAAAGAAGGTGACCGGGTTTTGATCGAAAGGGCCGGAGATGTGATTCCAAAGGTGGTTAAGGTGGTGGAGGGAAAAGGCAAAAAGGAATTTGTTATCCCAAAAGCCTGCCCGGTTTGTTCCGGAAAAGTGGTGAAAGAAAAAGAAGAGGATGTGGCTTACCGTTGTATCAATCCTTTGTGCGCGGCGCAATTGGAAAGAGGGTTGCTGCATTTTGCTTCCCGGGGAGCAATGGATATCGAAGGGATGGGTGAGGCGGTAGTTAATCAACTGGTAAGCTTAAAATTAGTGCATAGTTTCGCGGATATTTATAAATTGAAAAAAGCCGATCTTTTAGAATTAGAATTATTTAAGGACAAGAAAGCGGATAACCTGGTTGAGGCAATAGAAAAAAGCAAGCAGCAGCCGCTTTTCCGCCTGATTTTTGCTTTGGGGATCCGGCATATCGGAGAAAAATCCGCTTTTCTTTTGGTCCGGCATTTTCAGAACATCGAAGCAATTGCCGGGGCAAAACGGGAGGATTTCGATGAGATTTATGAAATCGGGCCGGTGATGGCAGAATCAGTAGTAGATTATTTTTCGCAGCCGCAAACCAAAAGATTAATCGAAGAATTTAAGCAAGCAGGGTTAAGGTTAAAAGAAGAAACCAGGCAGCTTAAAAGTACACCGTTAACCGGAAAGACAATCGTTTTTACCGGAGAACTTAAGGCCTTTAGCCGTTTACAGGCAGAAGAATTAGTGCGCCAGCTGGGGGGAAATAGTTCTTCCGGTGTCAGTAAGGCAACTGATTTTGTGGTGGCAGGAGAAAATCCCGGCTCAAAATACGATAAGGCTTTAAAATTAGGGGTAAAGGTTATCGACGAAAAAGAATTCTCCCGCCTGATTTCATAAATAGCTTGCGGGATCCCGCCCGATAATTAGATAATTTGGTGGGAAAGGAGATGATAAAATGAGCAGGAAGAATTTATGTTTGCTGGTATGGATTTTGTCATTTGCCGTGCTTCTTTCCGGATGCGATGCTTTTGTGCGTAAATTCACCCGGAAGAAAAAAAAGGAGAATCTTCCCCGGGAAGAAATGGTGCTCGAGCCTCAGGAATATAAACAGACAATGTCTAAAGAGCAGCTTTACCGCCAGTACTTTTTATATTGGCAAAGCTGGCAGGATGAGTTGGTCGAGGCATTGGCCCGTTCGACAAACCATAAAAAACAGGTAAGCTGTGCTGACCAGGCGATGAAAAACCTGATTTACTTAAGGAATATGCTTGGCGGTGAAAAACAAAAACAGCTAGATGTCCTTGTCGCCCAGCTAAAAGACCTGCAGGATGCGGTGAAGCTGGATACATACGGAACCAATGCTTTTATCAATCGCGGCACTGCTGACCGGCTGAAGATGCGCATCAAGCGCGAGTTTTCTTATGATAAAGTAAAAGGGCATATCGCATGATTTTAGAAACTATTTCCGTCGGGCCTTTGGAAACTAATTGTTATATTTTGGCGGCTAAAGAAAATTCTGCGGCAATCATCATAGATCCAGGAGCTGACGAACAGAAGATTCGCCGCGCCTTAAACAAGCATGGGCTTAAGCCGGCAATGGTAGTCAATACCCACGGCCATTACGACCATATCGGCTGCGATGAAAAATTTGGGGTGCCGATTTTTGTGCACAAAGACGATGTGGAACTGTTAAGGGATGCCAGCAGGAATTTTTCCACTTTTCTGGGGAATTCATTTGCCGTGGCTGCGGAAATTAACCCTTTGGAAGACGGGCAAAAGATCCAATTTGAAGGCATCGAGCTGGAAGTAATCCATACCCCAGGGCATACTCCGGGAGGCATCAGCCTGCATTTGCTCCGCCCGGAGAATAACATTATATTTACCGGAGACACCTTGTTTTACCGTAGTGTCGGCAGGACCGATTTTCCCGGGGGCAGCCACGAACAGCTCATTGATGCGATTAAGGCGCGGCTGCTTGGGTTTGCCGATACAACGATTATTTATCCTGGGCACGGCCCGGATTCTACTATCGGCCTGGAGAAAAAACACAACCAGTTCTTGCGCGAAAGATGAAAGAATTTATTAATACTTTTTTAGATTATCTTTCGGTAGAGCGAGGGTTAGCGAATAATACGATTTCTTCCTATCGCCAGGACCTGAATGCCTACTTCGATTATATTACCGGAAAATCCATTAATGCTTTATCGCAGACGAATAGGAACAATGTCACCGATTTCATGCTTTTTCAAAAAAATAAAGGCATCGGAGCAAATTCCATTGCCCGGCGTTTGGCAGCGATAAAATCATTTTACCGTTTTTGCGTCAGGGAAAGAATTCTGAACACGGATCCTACCAGCCTGGTAGAAACTCCTAAGCTCTGGAAACGGATTCCCGAATCGCTTTCCGTAGGCGAAGTGGAAATGTTGCTTAACCAGCCCGATAGCCGCCATATCCAGGGGCTCCGGGACAAAGCAATCCTGGAAACTCTATATGCTTCGGGAATGCGCGTTTCGGAAGCAGTAAACTTAAGGCAGGATAATGTAAATTTAGAGATCGGTTTTTTGCGCTGCATCGGCAAAGGCAATAAGGAGCGGGTAATCCCGCTGGGAAAAAAGGCAATTGCTTCGATTAAACGCTACTTGGAAGCAAGCCGGCCTAAGCTGTTAGGCAAAAAGACAAGCGAATTCCTTTTTTTAAACCGCATGGGCGGGAAAATTTCCCGGCAATCATTCTGGAAGTTAATCAAAAAATACGCCAGGAGCGCCGGGATCAAAAAAGCGATCAAGCCGCATTTGTTGAGGCATTCTTTTGCAACCCATCTTTTGGAAAGAGGGGCAGATTTACGTTCGGTTCAGGAAATGCTGGGGCATGCGAATATTTCCACGACCCAAATTTACACGCATGTAAATAAGGAGCGGCTCAAGGCAATACATCGGATGTATCATCCCAGGCCTTAAGTAGAAGGAAAAATTTTGATGAAAGAATATTTGGAAAAATTGCCTAAAGACCTTCAGGAAATATTGCATTTAATCGGAAAGCTTGCTGCCGAGATGGATATGCCTGCTTATCTGGTGGGCGGTTTTGTCCGGGATTTGATTTTGGGAGTGGATAATTTCGATTTGGATATCGTAATTGAGGGGGATGGCATAGCTTTCGCAGAAAAATTAGGCGAAAAATTCAACGCCAAGATCACCCGCCACCGGAGGTTTGGCACTGCTACCTTGGCCTTGGCGCATAAATTAAAAATCGATGGTTCGCCCTTGCTCACCATCGATCTTGAGAGTATTCGAAAGATCGATATTGCTACCGCGAGAAAAGAAATTTACCCGCACCCGGCATCTCTGCCCGAAGTAACTCCCGGTTGCCTGGAAGACGACGCCTTTCGCAGGGATTTTACGATTAACGCTATGGCAATATCTATCTCGGGAAAAAATTACGGCAAGCTGGTCGATATTTTTAACGGCAAGGCAGATTTAGCGCATAAAAAGATCCGCGTTTTGCACGATTTAAGTTTTGTTGACGACCCGACGCGTATTTTGCGGGCAATCCGTTTTGAACAGCGCTTTAATTTCAGGATCGAGCCGCATACGCTTAAGCTTTTGCAAAAAAGCTGCAGGGAAAAAGCATTAAATAGTGTCGAGCCGCAAAGATTGCGCGATGAGCTGGTCCTGGTTTTAAAAGAGTATGATCCGGTGCGCCAGGTTAACAGGGTAAGAAAACTGTCCGGTTTTACTTTTATGCACCCTCGTTTAACCTTATCCGATAAGCAGTTGGAGCTGCTTAAGGGCATCAGCCGGGAAATTAGCTGGTTTGAGCGCCAGTATGCCCATCGCCGGCAGCTGGAGAGCTGGTTGGTTTATCTAATAGGCATGTTGGATGTTTTGAAATTGGCACAGGTAAGAGATTTTTGCCGGAGGTTTGCTTTTCCTTCGGGAGTGAAGAAAAGAATTTTAAGTTTTAAAGATTTAAGCCCGCGCATAATCAAGAATTTATGCGGCAAGAATATTAAGCCATCGCAGATCTTTCAGGCCCTTGAGCCATTAAGTTACGAAGTCCTGATTGCGCTGAAGGCTAAATACAGAAATATCTGCTTGCAAAAAAATATTCAGGTTTTTTTCAAAGAGTTTAATGGCTTGCGGCCGCACACAAAGGGGGAAGACCTGCGCAAGTTGGGGATTGAGCCCGGGCCGCATTATAAAAAAATATTCGATTCTCTCCTAAAGGCCAGGTTAAACGGCAAGGTAAAGACCAAGGAAGAAGAGATTGCCTTGATTACGAAATTAACCAAGAAAGGAAGTTAAAGATAAAATGGCAAGAAACGAAAAGGTAGCGGAAGCAATCAGGAAAGAAGTGAGCATTATCCTGCAGGGGGAGTTAAAGGACCCGAGGTTAGGTTTTGTGACGATTACCAATGTAGAGGTTACCGCTGACTTGCGCTACGCTAAGATTTTTTTTAGCGTCTTGGGTAATGACGAGGATTACGCAAAAACCAAAAAAGCGCTGGATTCCGGCTTAGGGTTTATCCGCAAATTAATTGCCGAACGGATCCAGCTGCGCTTTGTCCCGGAGTTATCCTTCAGGGAAGACAGGTCCAGCGAATATAGCGTGCATATCCAGAAGGTCCTGGATGAAATAAAAGAACTAGATAAGGAGAGAGATGAGTCTAAAAAAAGTAATCGCAAGCCTAAAAAAAGAAAATAACTTTTTGATTACCAGCCACGTTAACCTGGAGGGAGATGCGTTGGGTTCCCAGATCGGGCTTTACTATTTACTTAAAGCCATCGGAAAGCGCGCCGTTATCGTAGACGACGATACTATTCCCTATGGTTACGAGTTTTTACCGGAAGGTAAGATTATCAAAAGGTTCAGAAGAGGGAAAACAAAAATTGATTTCGATTGTTTGGTAATATTGGATTGTTCGGACTTAAGGCGGGCAGGGGAAGTCGGGAAGATCGATTTAAAAGGCAAGGCCGTTATTAATATCGACCATCATATCAGTAATGAAATATTCGCAGATGTAAACTGGGTAGAGCCCGATACTTCTTCGGCATCGGAAATGGTTTATAAGCTTTATAAGAAAATGGGCGTTCCTTTCGAAAAAAACAGCGCGCTTGCTTTGTATGTCGGGATACTTACAGACACGGGTTCATTTCATTATTCGAATACTTCCGGCGCAACACACCGCGCAGCCGCAGAGCTCATGGAATGCGGTTTAAAGGTCAATGCCATTTACCGTCAAATCTATGAAACTATTCCCTTCTCGGATATGAAATTATTAGGCAACATACTGCCGGGAATAAAACGCGCGTTTGCGGGCAGGGTTGTTTGGTTCGAGTTAGAGCGGAAATTATGGGCAGGGAAGAAAATATCCTTTGACCTTTCCGAGCATATCTTGAGTTTCGGCAGGGCAATCGAAGGCGTAGAGGTTGTCTGTTTGTTTAAGGAAAATTTAGGCGCAAAAAACGAGATCAGGGTAAATTTCCGTTCGCACGGCAGGGTGGATGTGAATAAGATTGCGCGCATATTTGGCGGAGGCGGGCATAAAACCGCGGCAGGTGCCACCATTCACGGCCGATTGCCTGTTGTCCGCAGCAAAGTCTTGAGCAAAGTCAAAGCCGCAGTCGCCGCTATTTGAAAAGTATCTAAATGAATCTGTCGTGGCTTCTCGCTCAAAGTCGCTGTTGTGGGCGTTTGGGAGCGCACATAAGAAAATTTTTGGCAAAAGTGCACAAGGATATACGCCGAACGAGAGCTCGCGACCTGCGTTAGCCTACTGCGCGAGAGTGAGGCGTAAACCGTAGTGCACGGCAAAAATTTTCAGTGCGCGAGCAAATGCACACAACAAAAAGAATAGAGAGATTATGCAAATTATTAACGGCATTAGCAAGATTAAAAAATTTACCCGGCCAGTAGTAGCGCTGGGGATATTTGACGGCGTGCATCTGGCGCACCGCAAGATTATTGGGGACGCGGTAAAGAGGGCGCGCCTAATTAAAGGCACGAGCCTGGTAGTTACTTTTTGGCCGCACCCGCGCCAGGCAAAGAGCCTTTATTCCCTGAATCACCGCCTGAATTTAATCGCAGGATTAGGCGCAGATGCAGCAATAGTGATTAGGTTCGACCGCAAGTTTTCCCAACTATCCGCGCAAGATTTCATCAGCAAAATCTTAGTAAAAAAAATCGGCGCAAAATATATTTTTGTCGGAGAAAATTTTCGTTTCGGCCGTTACGCCGCAGGAGGTGTTAAGCTTTTAAAAAAGTTTTCGCAAATTTATTCCTACGGGTTAAAAACATACCGAATAATGTATTATCGTGGCAAGCCCGTTAGCAGCACATTTTTACGCGAATTAATCAGAAAAGGAAATTTAAAAACCGCAGAAAAATTGCTGCTGCGCCCGGTAAGCGTTTTGGGGACGGTAATCCATGGCACTTCTTTAGCGAGAAAATTTGGGTTTCCTACGGCAAACCTGGATCCGCATCATGAAGTTTTGCCTCCGGCGGGAGTGTATTTAGTCAGGACTGCGCTTAAAAAGAAAAAATTTAACGCGGTTTGCTACATTGGCCCGAAGCCAACCTTTATTCAACAGCGCATAGAAACAAAATTAGAAAGGGACACGCATATCGAAGTACATATTTTTGATTTTAAGGGGAATCTTTACGGAAAAGATTTGGAACTGCTTTTTTTTAAAAAGCTAAGGCAAGCACGGAAATTCGGCAATACCGCCGCTTTAATTAACCAGGTAAAAAAAGATTTAAAAACCGCTAAAACCAGATTTTCCCACCCTTAAGCATACCACAAGATATGCCCATTTTTTAAGCAAAAACCACTATTTATTGTATTTATTCAAGTTAGGAAAATATTTATCTTGACAAAAATTAAGATTCTTCCTATACTTGGCATACACAGTGGAATAAAGTGGAGGGGAGTGGTATGTTTTACGGTGAGTACCAACATTCTATAGACCGTAAGGGTAGGTTGATTTTGCCTGCTAAGTTCCGCGAAGTTGCCAAAGGTAATTTCGTAGAAAAATTCTTTGCTACCCGCGGTTTAGACAAATGCCTTTTCATGTTTGCAGAAGAAGAATGGAAGGCCCAGGAAGTAAAATTTAAATCTATTCCCTTTACCAAGCAACAGGCGCGTGTTTTTAACCGATTATATTTTTCCGGAGCTGTGGAGCTTGCGCCTGACCGCCAGGGCAGGATCCTTTTGCCGCAGTACCTGAAAGATTTTGCCGAGATCAAAAGAGACGTGATGGTCGTCGGCGTTTCTAATAGGATAGAGATTTGGTCCCAGGATAAATGGAAAGAATTTTACGGCAATTCCCGGTCATCATTTGAAGAGATTGCCGAAAAATTAATGGATGTCTGATGATCCAAGCGAAATACCATCTCCCCGTAATGCTGGGGGAAGTTATAGATCATTTGAATTTAGCTCCTGGCAAAGTAATTGTCGACGCTACTTTAGGCACGGCAGGCCATAGCCTGGCAATACTGGAGAAAATTACTCCGGGAGGAAGGCTTATCGGCATTGACCGTGACCAGGACGCATTGAAAATTGCCGGGGAGAGGCTGAGTAAATTTAAGGATTCTACGGAGTTAGTTTACGGGAATTTCGCGCAGATCGATAAAATTCTCGGCGATTTGAAAGTAAAAAAAATCGACGGGATTATTTTCGATTTGGGGATTTCTTCCGTGCAGCTGGAAGACCCGCAGCGCGGTTTTAGTTTTCAGAGCGAGGGGCCTTTGGACATGCGTTTAGACCAGAATAGTTATATTTCCGCCTATGACCTGGTGAATAACCTCAACGAAGAAGAAATTTCTACTCTTTTGCGTAATTTCGGCGAGGAGAGATGGTCGAACCGCATTGCCAGGTATTTGGTCCGGGAAAGGCAGAAGCATGCTATTAGCACTACTCGTGAATTATCCGAAGTCGTGATCAAAGCCCTTCCTTATAAGTTCCGCTATTACCGTATCCATCCTGCGACCCGCACTTTTCAGGCAATACGTATTGCCGTTAACCGCGAACTAGAAACTTTACAGGCAGCATTGGACAAAACGATTAGTTTCCTTAATCATAAGGCGAGGATCTGCGTAATCTCTTTTCATTCGCTGGAAGATAGGATCGTAAAATTCAGTTTCCGTAAATTTGCCTCGGATGGCTTAATTAAAATTATTACACCCAAACCGCTGGTGCCTACGGACGAGGAGATAAAGAACAATCCTTCGAGCCGCAGCAGCAAATTGCGCGTTGGAGAAAGGGCCTAAGCATGAAGCTTTCCAAATTTATCAATTTCTGTATTTTTACCACATTCTTTTCCGTGCTTTACGTCTATCAGCAATCAGAAATTTTCCGGCTCGCGTATATGGCCCAGAAGAGGCAGGCAATGTTCCAGGAATTGCTTGATAAGAATACCCTTCTAAGATACAATATAGAAGCAAATGCCTCTTTGGTGCGCATCGGTTCAAGGCTCTCACAGAACCAGGATTATGAAATCCCGGCGAACTATCAGCTGGTGAAATTAGCTTACCCCCTGGAGAACCTGAAAGTCAATACGCGTGCGCCGAAAAAAGAGAACCTGATCGCGCGCATTTTTAGCATCAAGCGCGAAGCGCAGGCAAAAACCATCAATCCTTAAAAATTATAAGCAGCAAGTTAACCAGACTGGCTGATCTCCGTGTATATAAGCAATTATCGCCGCAGGATCAAAGCGGTATTCCTATTCTTTTTCCTTTTTTTTCTCTTCTGTATTGCGCGCCTGCTTTTTATCCAGTTTTTCCGCTCCAGCTACCTTTCCGCAATTGCCAAGAGGCAGCATAATCTTTTCGTGGAATTAGAGCCCCGCCGGGGCACAATCTTTGATACGAACCTGAAGCCTCAGGCAATTAACCTGGCAGTAGATTCGGTTTTTGCCACTCCTAACGAATTGCGCGATAACGAAAAAGAGGCGATCATCCGTCAGGTTGCCCCCGTATTAAATCTTGACCATCCGTTTTTGCGCGATAGGCTTAGCCGCAATAAGGCCTTTGTCTGGTTAGCGCGCAAAATCAATGCCGAACAAAGCGAAGCGTTAAAAAGATTGAACTTAAAAGGGATTGGTTTCTTAAAGGAAACCAGGCGTTCATATCATAACGGCTATCTTGCCGGCCACGTGCTTGGGTTTGCCGGGTTGGATAATTCCGGGCTTGATGGGATCGAGCTAATGTACGATAAATTCCTTAAGGGTGAAGCCGGCTGGGCGCAATTATTGCGCGATGCCAGGCAGAAAAAACTCGACCTGCAGGATAGGATGGTTGCTCCGAAAGACGGCTATGATGTGGTGCTGACCATCGATGAAGTAATTCAATATATCGCGGAACGCGAATTAGACAAAGCATATCGTAAGAACAATGCTTTGGCGGCAAGTATCGTGGTGCTTGATCCGCACACCGGGGCAGTGCTTGCTCTTGCCAATCGTCCCAACTTTGATTTAAATGAATATACCAAGGCTAATCTGGAGCAAAGGCGTAACCGCGCTATCACCGATATCTTTGAGCCGGGGTCAGTATTTAAAATTGTCACAGCTTCCGGAGCGCTGCAAGAAGGCAAAGTGGATGAGCAGGATAAGTTTTTCTGCGAGAACGGCGCTTATAAATTTTACAGCCATGTTTTGCATGATCATCAGGCGCACGGAACGCTGACTTTTCGGGAGGTAATCGAACAATCAAGCAACATCGGCACTTCTAAAGTAGCGCAGCTCCTGGGAGCTAATTCGCTTTACCATTATATCAGGTCTTTTGGTTTTGGTTCGAAGAGCGGCATTGATTTGCCGGGTGAAGTCGGCGGCATAACCAGGGAACCGCGTTTCTGGTCGAAGATTTCTATCGTCTGCGTGCCAATGGGGCAGGAAGTGGGCGTTACTGCTTTGCAGCTGGCGAGCGCAATTTCTGTGATTGCCAACGGAGGCCAGCTTATGCGGCCGTACCTGGTAAAAGAGGTGCGCGATAAAGAAGGGGTAACGATCAGAAAAGGTTCTCCTCAAATGATCCGCAAGGTAATTTCGCTGGATACTGCGGAAAGGGTAAAAAAGATCCTTGTAGGCGTAATAGAGAAGGGGACAGGAAAGCTTGCCAAGGTTCCCGGTTTTAGCGCCGCCGGAAAAACCGGCACTGCCCAGAAGCTGGAGCCTAATGGCACCTATTCACATTCCAAATACATCGCTTCTTTTATCGGTTTTGCGCCCGCAGAGGACCCGAAGATCGCCATTGCCGTGATTCTCGACCAGCCGCATCCGTACTATTTTGGCGGTGTTGTTTCCGCTCCGGTATTCAAGAATGTCGCAGCCGATACCTTAAAATACTTAAGGATTAAACAGTCGCAACGGGAACAGGTTTATGTAAATGAAGATCAAATCTCTGATTAAGGTTTTGGATGATTTCTCCGGCACGGCTTTAGCGCAGGATTTTGAGATTACGGGAATCAGTTGTAATTCCCAATCCGTTAAACCGGGGGATATTTTTGTGGCGGTGAGAGGCGCAAAAGAGGACGGGAATAAATACATCGCAGAAGCGATTAATAAGGGGGCTAAGGCAGTAATACTAGAAGGTGCCGCGTACCAAGAACCGATTACCGAGAAAATTATTTTCATTAAAGTAGCTGATACGCGCAAGGCGCTGGCAAGGTTAGCTGCCGTATTTTACGGTTATCCTGCCAAAGAAATGAAGTTTATCGGGATTACCGGCACTAACGGCAAAACCACGATTTCTTACTTGATCGAAGCGATTTTAAAGTCTGCCAATTTCCATCCGGGAGTAATCGGTACGGTAAGTTATCGTTTTAAAGATCAAGAGCTCCCCGCAAAAAATACTACGCCTGGCCCATTGGAGCTACAGGAATTGTTTTCCGAAATGCATAAGGCAGGCGTTGATTACGTAGTGATGGAAGTTTCTTCGCATGCCTTGTCGCAAGGCCGGACTGAGGGGATAGATTTTCAATCCGCAATCTTTACTAACTTGACTCAGGACCATTTGGATTATCATCTTTCCATGGAGGAATACTTCCAGGCCAAGCGTAAACTTTTTCAAAATGCGCATCCTGATATATTGAAAATTATCAATAATGACGACGCTTTCGGCAAAAGGTTAAAGGCAGAAGCCGGCGGAAAAATAGTTACTTACGGGATAGAGAATGAATCCGACTATATGGCTACGGATTTAAAACTTAATGTAAGCGGAACGGAGTTTGAATTTATCTTTCCCGGAGGCAAATATAAATTAAAAACACCGCTTATCGGAAAACACAATGTTTTAAATATCCTGGCCAGCCTTGCCTGGGCAGACAGGCAGGGCCTAAAACTTAAAGATTTTAAGCCGGTAATCGAAAATTTTTCTGCGGTGCCGGGCAGGTTGGAGAGGGTTAATTGCAAAAAGGATTTTGCGGTATATGTTGATTATGCCCATACTGACGATGCTTTAAAAAATGTCATCTCAAGCCTGCGGCAGGTTGCTTCCGGAAAGCTGATCGTAGTTTTTGGCTGCGGAGGGGACCGCGATAAAACAAAAAGGCCGAAAATGGGAAAAGTAGTGACAGAACTCTCAGATTACGCTATTATTACAAGTGATAATCCGCGTTGCGAAGACCCCAATCAGATTATCAAAGAGATAGAAGCGGGAATCGTAAAAGACAATTATTCCATTGTTCCGGAAAGAGGCCAGGCAATCAAAAAGGCCCTGCAGTTGGCTAAGGCAGGGGATATCGTTTTGATTGCCGGCAAGGGGCACGAGAATTACCAGGTTTTTAAGGCTCAGACGATTCATTTTGACGACCGGGAGGTTGCAGAGCAATGTTTAAATGCAATGAATTAGTCAAGGCAACTAATGGGCGGTTAGTCTCCGGAAGAAACGGCCTTCTTCTTAAGGGTGTTTCCATTGATTCCCGGAAAGTAAAAAGAGGCGGAATTTTTATCGCCATTAAAGGCGAAAAGTTCGATGGCCATGATTTTATCGCTGATGCGGTTAAGAAAGGTGCATCCTGTATCATCGCGGTACACGGTACACGGTACACGTTACCCATAGATAAAAAGATTGCTATTATCGAAGTCGAGGATACGGTGAAGGCATTAGGAGAAATTGCCGGCTTGCACCGGAGAAAATTTGATATCCCGGTAATTGCAATTACCGGATCGAACGGGAAGACTACGACTAAGGAAATGGTCGCTAGCGTCCTCTCCGCGAGTTTTAATGTCTTGAAAAACTCCGGCACCTTTAACAATCACATAGGTTTGCCCTTGACTTTATTGGAGCTAAATGCCAAACATGATATTGCGGTTTTAGAAATCGGCACCAACCATTTTGGGGAAGTGGAATACCTGGCAAAAGTTTGCCGTGCCAATATCGCCATCATTACGAATATCGGCCAATCACACCTGAAATATTTCGGAAATTTAGAAGGCGTCTTCAGGGAAAAAATTTCTTTGTTGAAATATCTAGAGCATCCGGCGATAGCCGTGCTTAATGCCGATGACGCTTATTTAAGTAAGTTGTTGGCGCGCTCCAAGAAAAATTTTACCTTGTCCTTCGGCCTTAAAAAAAATGCCGATTTTTTTGCCGGCCAGGGCAGCCTTAGTTCCAAGGGCATGCGTTTTCGCGTCAATAAAAAAGATGAAATTCTGCTTAAGGCCTTAGGCAAGCACAATATTTATAATGCCTTAGCGGCAATCGGTGTGGCGCGTATTTTTGGCTTAAGTTACAAGCAGATTGCAAGGCAGCTTTCTAAATTTTCTTTGCCGAAAAGCAGGTTAAACCCTTTAAGCTTTAAGGGGGTGCGTTTTATCGACGATTCCTATAATTCCAACCCGCTCTCTTTAGGCCAGGCGCTGGACACCTTGGCGGATTTAAAGGTTAAGGGGAGGAAAATTTTTGTGATGGGCGACATGCTGGAATTAGGCGAAGAAGAAAGTTCCCTACACCGTAATTTCGGCGAAAAAATCGCCAAGGCTTGCGACGCTTTTATTGCAGTGGGGAAGTTGTCGCATCTGGCTGCTTCGTCTGCGCGCGATTCCGGCCTGGCTGACAGTTTTATTTTTTCTTGCGGCTCTTGCGCAGAAGCGCGGGAATTCCTTTTTAAGAAGCTCTCCCCGAACAGGGAAGACGTAGTTTTAATCAAGGGCTCTCGTTCGATGCGCATGGAAGAAGTATTAAAGGAAATTTAATACCATATGTTATACAACCTGCTTTATCCTTTACACGAAACATTTTCTACCTTAAATATTTTCCGCTACATTACCTTTCGCGCGGCAATGGCTGCTTTAACCGCATTCGTCATTAGCTTGATTTTTGGGCCGGTCCTCATCAGAAAGCTTCAGGAATTGAAAATCGGAGAGAACATCCGTAAAGAGGATAGCGTCAAGTTGCATGAATTGCACCGTGAAAAACAGGATACTCCGACTATGGGCGGGATATTAATTTTGGGTGCGGTGTTATTCGCAACCTTGCTCTGGGCTGACTTGACCAATCGTTTTATCCTGATGAGCGCATTCGTGACTATTTGGCTGGGCTTAACCGGTTTTATGGATGATTACCTGAAACAGATCAAAAAGCGTTCCAAAGGCTTGACTGCCACGGCAAAATTTACCAGCCAGATTATCTTGGGGTTAATCCTCGGGACGATACTTTTTCTGCATCCTTCTTATAATACCAGGCTGGATATTCCTTTCTTAAAAGATGTTTCTATCGAACTCGGGGTTTGTTATATTATTTTTGTGATCCTGGTAATTACCGGGACCTCCAATGCGGTAAATTTGACTGACGGTTTGGATGGCTTGGCTATCGGCTGCGTAATTATGGCTGCCGTGGCTTTTAGTATTTTAAGTTATGTTTCGGGAAACGTAAAATTTAGCGACTACCTGCTTATACCTTATATAAGGGGCAGCGGAGAGCTCACCGTATTTTGCTCAGCTATCCTCGGAGCGGGTTTGGGCTTTTTGTGGTTTAATTGCCATCCGGCGACGATTTTTATGGGGGATGTGGGGTCATTGGCTTTAGGCGGGGCATTGGGGGCAGTGGCACTCTTTATCAAGAAAGAAATGCTCCTGGTTATTGTGGGAGGGATTTTCGTTTTAGAGGCGCTTTCGGTAATTTTACAGGTGGGTTCATTCCGCTTACGAAAAAAACGCATCTTTAAAATTGCTCCTTTGCACCATCATTTTCAGTTTTTAGGCTGGAAAGAAAATAAAGTGATTGTCAGGTTCTGGATTGTAGCAGCGCTCCTTGCGTTGTTGACGATAGTTACACTAAAGATTAGATAAGCTCCATGCGTAATACCGAATATTTCAAGAATAAAAAGATTACTATCATCGGCCTGGCGCGGTCTGGCATTGAGTGTGCCAACCTGCTGTATAATTTAGGGGCAAAGGTCAGCGTAACCGACGCCCAAGACAATGAGGTAACCCGCCGCAATTGCGCTAAACTAATCTCCGAAGAAATTAAAATTGAGCTGGGTAAACATAGCCGCGCTTTTATCGAAGGAAGAGACCTGGTGGTTGTTTCTCCCGGCGTGCCCCCGGCCAGTGAGGCCATGATTTTTTCCCGGGAGCTGAATATTGCGGTAGTTAGCGAAATTGAGGTTGCCAGTATGCTCTGCCCCGGTACGATTATTGCCGTTACCGGCTCTAACGGAAAAACCACAGTTACTACTTTAGTCGGGAAGATTTTAGAGGCAGCGGGAAAAAAAGTTTTTACCTGCGGAAATATCGGCAATCCTTTTAGCGGAGAGGTCAGTAAAATTAAAGAAGGGGATTTTGTTTCCCTGGAGGTGAGTTCTTTCCAGTTAGAAAATATCAGAGATTTTAAGCCAAAAATCTCCCTGATTCTAAATTTCAGCAGGAATCACCTGGATAGGTACAAGGATATGCAGGAATACCTGGAGGCGAAAAAACGCATCTACCTTAACCAGGATAAAAACGATTACCTTATTCTCAACTCCGACTGCCCGGTGTCGCAAGCCCTCGCTCAAGAAGCCAGGGGGAATATTGTTTATTTTTCTAAAACTGAAGGTCTTAACCCAAATCAGGCAGCAGTTGTAGCAGTGGGGGTGATCTTAGGCGTCACAAAAGAAACTTGCCTGAAGGTCTTTAAGCAATTTAACGGTGTGGAGCACCGCATGGAATATGTAGCTGAAATCAGCGGAATAAAATTTATCAATGATTCCAAGGCTACTACTGTTGATTCTGCGGTTTGGGCATTGGAGAGTATTGCCGGGCAGGTGGTTTTAATTGCCGGCGGAAAAGATAAGGGCTTAGATTACAAAGTGGTTTTGGATTCGGCAAGAAACAAGGTCAGGGAAGTCATCCTGATCGGCGAAGCAAAAGAAAAAATTAAGGCAGCGCTTAAAGGGGCCTTGTTAATCAGCGAAGCCGGTTCCCTGGACGGGGCAATCGGCCTGGCATTTAATAAAGCAAAACCGGGGGATTCGGTATTATTGTCTCCGATGTGTTCAAGCTTCGATATGTTCAGCGACTATGAAGCCAGAGGCAGGGCATTTAAAAAAGCGGTTTTAGAACTAAAGGCGAAAAAAGAATAAATGGTCTTACGCGATATCAGGATTAATTTGTTTGCAATCACCCTTATCCTTGTTTGCCTGGGTGTAGTGATGATTTATAGCGCCTCCAATATTTATGCCTGGGAAAGGTATAAGGACGGTGCGTTTTTCTTAAAAAGGCATTTTATCTTTTTTCTAATCGGGATCCTGCTTACTTACTGGGTAATGAATTATGATTATAAAAAATTAGCGCACTATGCTAAGCCGTTTTTGATCGTTTCGATTATTTTGTTGCTCCTGGTTTTGATCCCCGGTATCGGCCGCGAAGTTTCCGGCGCCAGAAGATGGTTTAGGTTCAAGTTTTTAAGTTTTCAGCCTTCGGGTTTAGCGTGCCTGGCGGTAATTATCTATACCGCGGATTTCTTAAGCCGTAAGGGAAAATTAATCAAAAATTTTTGGAAGGGGTTTTTACCGCCTTTAGCGGTATTAGGCCTGGTTTCCTTATTGATTTTGGCTGAGCCGGATTTGGGGACAACATTGTCAATAGCGATGGTGGTCTTGGTGATGCTTTACATTGCCGGTACCAGGTTCCATTATTTATTATCGCTGGTTTTGTTGGCATTACCGGTGCTTTATCTGTTGATTTTTCACGTTGCTTACCGCAGGTCGCGTATCTTGTCATTTTTAAACCCCTGGGCAGACCCGAAGGGAAGCGGTTTTCAGATTATTCAGTCGCAGATTGCTATCGGTTCCGGAGGGGTTTTTGGCGTAGGCCTGGGGCATTCCAAACAGAAATTATTTTATCTTCCTGCCGCACACACAGATTTCATTTTTTCGATTATTGCCGAAGAGTTAGGGCTGTTAGGGACAATAGGGGTAATAATATTATTCATTATGTTTATTCAACAGTGCCTGAAAATTATCAAGCATGCGCCGAATAAATTCAGTTACTTTTTAAGTTTAGGGCTAGTCTTGATGATTACCTTCAAGGCAATGGTAAATATCGGAGTTTCCTGCGGAGTGCTTCCGACCAAAGGCTTGCCGCTTCCTTTTATCAGCTACGGAGGCTCATCGTTTATTTTTGATATGGTAAGCGTGGGGATACTTTTAAATATTGCGCGCACCGGAGAATACCCATGAAAGTTTTGGTAGTTACAGGTTCCAGCGGCGGGCATATTTTTCCCGCTTTAGGCTTTTTGGATACGTTAAAAGAAAAATCAAAGGCCCTGGAAGTATTTTTGCTTTTGCCCAAAAAGAATCTCGAGTTGCATTTGGAGAATTCAGGGTATCAAGTGCAATACCTGGGAGTTTCCTCGCCGAGTAAAAAATTGAGCCTGGAAAATTTTGCGAAGCTGGCGCATTTTCTTCGGGCAAGTGTGCTTTGCGCTAAAATACTCCTGCGCTTTAATCCCGATGTGGTAGTGGGGTTCGGTAGCCTCACAAGCCTGCCGGCCGTGAGCTTAGCTTGGTTAATGCGCATCAGCACTGTCATTCATGAGCAGAATGTCGTTCCGGGCCGGGCAAACAGGCTCCTGGCGTATTTTGCGGACAAGACCGCGATTTCTTTTCCGCAGACAAGAGATTACCTTAAAATCAGCCCAAAGCGGATAGTTTTAACCGGCAATCCTTTGCGTAAAGAGATTTTTCGCGTAGAAAAAGAAGAGGCCCTGAGGTTTTTTGGTTTTAGCCGCGATAAATTGACAATCCTGATAATGGGCGGCAGCCAAGCCAGCGAAAGGATCAATGCTGCATTCCTGAAGGCTGTTATTGATATTCCGCAAAAAAATAACCTTCAGGTGATCCATCTGGCAGGCAAAAAAGATTTCTCTCGCTTGGAAGAAGAATATAAAAAAGCGGGAATTCTCGCCCGGGTTTTTGCTTTTCTGGAAGAAATGCGTTATGCTTATAGCGCGGCAGATTTAGCGGTTAGCCGTGCAGGGGCGGTTAGTATTTCAGAGCTTATCTTTTTTAAGCTTCCGGGGATTATTATTCCTTATCCTTACGCCTACCAGCATCAATTGAAAAATGCCCGGGTATTGGAGAAAGATAACTTGGCAATCATTATTGAGGAGAGTAAACTTGATTCGGGAGTTTTAAAGAATACCATGGAAGCTTTGTTGAGTTCTCCGGAAAGATTAGCTGAAATGCGCCGCAGCTATGAGGGGAAAACAATGAACCATGGGAATGAATTATTGGCAGAAGAAGTAATCTCTTTGGCAGCTTATGAAAACTAAAAATTCGATTCACTATCATTTGATCGGTATCGGCGGGATCGGCATGAGCGGGATAGCACAGTTGCTTTTATCCTGCGGTAAAACTGTTAGCGGTTCCGACTTGAAGGAAAGCAAAATCGTCCGCGACTTAAAGGCGCTCGGGGCGCAGATTTTTCTCGGGCATGCGGCTAGCAATATTCAGGAAACGGATGTGGTGATTTATTCTTCTGCGGTAAAAGAAGATAATCCGGAGATTATCGAGGCAAAAAAAAAGGGCCTGCCGATTATTAAAAGGGCTCAGGCGCTGGCAGAGCTGATGCGGGAGAAAACAGTGATTGCAGTCACCGGCAGCCATGGTAAAACTACCACAACTTCTTTATCGGCACTGCTTTTACTGGAAGCAGGCCTGTCTCCGACTGCCGCGGTAGGGGGGATCCTTAAGAATATCAATTCCAACGCTTGCTTAGGGGAAGGGAAATTTTTCGTGGCGGAAGCCGATGAATCCGACGGCTCATTCCTTTATTATCAGCCTAAATATTCCATTATCACCAATATTGACCGCGAACACCTGGATTACTACAAGAATTTCGATAATGCTTTGCTTGCGTACCGGCAATTCCTGGAGTGTGGTCAGCCGGATGGCTGTGTTTTTGCCTGCGCGGATGACCTGCATTTGCAGAAAATCATGAAAGATTATAATAATAGGCATGTCTTTTTCGGGTTAAGCCGGAATGCCGATATTTATCCGGAAAACATCGCCGTAAAAGGCTTAAGTTCCGAATTCGATTGTTTCTATCGAGGGAAATTTGTTTCTCGTTTTTCTTTGTCATTAGGCGGCAGGCATAATATTTCAAACGCCCTGGCAGTGATTGCTTTGGGAATGGAATTAAAAATCGATTTGAAGGTCATGCAAAAAGTACTTGCTGATTATCAGGGGGCAAAGCGCAGGCTGGAGGTAAAGTTTAAAAACGATAATTACCTTTTGATCGATGATTATGCGCATCATCCTACCGAGATTAAAGCGACATTAGCTGCCGTACAAAATTTAAAATACAACCGGCTAATTGCGGTTTTTCAGCCGCACCGTTACAGCCGCACGCAAATCTTGGCGGATGACTTTGCCAGGAGTTTCGATTTTGTAGATAAATTGGTGCTCACGGAAATTTACCCTGCTGGAGAGCCAGCCTTAGCCGGAATCAGCAGTGGTTTACTCTGTCAAAAAATTAAAGATTATGCGCCGGATAAGGCAGTAGACTGTTTGAAGAAAGAAGAGATCGTGCGCCATATCTTAACCGAGATTAAACCCGGTGACCTGGTAATTACTTTAGGCGCCGGAGATATTACTAAGATTAACGATGAACTGGCAGAAGCGCTTAAAGGGAAATGTTAAGCTCGCTGAACCGCTAAAGCGCCATACTACTTATAAGATTGGCGGAGCAGCAAAAATATTTTTCGAGCCTTATGATATGCAAGGGTTGGAATCCGCATTGGTATTTTTTAAAGCGAGAAAAATCCCCGTTTTGCTCATTGGTGCGGGAAGCAATATTTTAGCCGGGGATAAAGGTATCAAGGCGGCGGTAATTCGTTTAAATTCCCCGGATTTTAAAAAAATTACCCTTCAGGATAGGTACCTGCATGCCGGAGCAGGGGCGGCATTGGCTAGTTTGGTGAATGCGGCCAAAGCCCATGGATTGTCGGGCCTGGAATTCTTAAGCGGTATCCCCGGGACAGTAGGGGGCGCGCTTTTTATGAATGCCGGGGCATGGGGAGATTCAATCGTAGATTATGTTGAAAAAATAAACCTCTTGGATTATAATGGCAAAAGGGTAGTTTTAGAAGGCAAGAATTTAAATTTTACCTACCGCTCAAGCGGCCTGGAAAAATATATTATTTTGAATGCAATTTTTAAACTTAAAAAATCCAGCCGCGTAGAAATTGCGCGTAAGCTCGCAAAGTTTCGCGAACAAAAAGTTTCTACCCAGGATTTAGGCAAGCCGTCTTGCGGCTGTGTTTTTAAGAACCCGCAAGGCTCTTCCGCCGGAAAATTAATCGATGCCTGCGGGTTAAAAGGCAGGCAGAGCGGCGGAGCCCGTATTTCTTCGAAACACGCAAACTTTATCCTGAATCAAAGCCATGCGAAAGCCGCGGATGTCTTAAGGCTGATGGCTTTGGCAAAAAAAGAAGTAAAGAAGAAATTTAAGATAGATCTGCAACCGGAAGTGAAAATATGGCAGTGAAGTTTGGTAAGGTCGGCATATTGATGGGAGGGCCCTCCTCGGAAAGAGAGATCTCGCTAAAAAGCGGCAGGGCGGTTTTGGATGCTTTAAAAGAGCTTAACCTGGATATTATCCCTATCGATATTAAAACCGATGACCCGCAAGAAAACCTGCGTTTAATCAAAGAGCAGAATATTAATTGCGCCTTTCTCACCCTGCACGGCCGTTTCGGAGAAGACGGCCAGATGCAGGCAATTCTCGATGAAGCCAGGATTCCGTATACCGGTTCGGGGAAATTTGCCAGCAGCCTGGCAATGGATAAAATCGCTTCCCGAAAAATCCTTGAAGCCTATAAGCTCCACGTGCCGAAATACCTGGTCCTGCAGAAGAGGCCGGTTCAAGCGGACTTACCGCATTTTAAGAATTTTCATTTTCCCGTAGTGGTCAAGCCGGCTACTCAGGGCTCGAGCATAGGCCTGTCAATCGTCGATAAAAAAGAAGATTTAGCTGCGGCGATTTGTTTAGCCTTTGATTTTGACCAGAAGGTTTTGGTCGAGGAATATATTAAAGGCAGGGAATTAACAGTCGGTATTTTGAATGACCGCGCGCTTCCCTTGATTGAGATCGTGCCGAAGAAACGTTTTTTTGATTTCGAAGCAAAGTATAGTTCGGGCCTGACCGAATATATCGTTCCTGCAAAAATAGAGCAGAAGCTGGCAGAGAAAATCCAGGCTGCGGCCCTAAAAGCGCACCGCCTTTTAGGCTGTTATGCTTATTCGCGCGTCGACCTGATTTTAAACGAAAAAAATATACCTTTTATTCTTGAAGCAAATACTATTCCCGGGTTTACCCAAACCAGCCTTTTTCCAAAAGCGGCAAGGGTCGCAGGCATAGAGTTTGGGCAGCTTTGCCTGGAGTTGATCCGGCTGGCGTATGAAAAGACATAAGTTGAGCCTTAAGCAGCCGAGAAACAGCGGGCGCGGATTCCCGCTTAACTTGGTGGCGGTAATCATCGTTTTTGGGCTGTTGATCCTGGGATTTTTACTCCTGGGCCGGGCAATAAAAAACCTCGATTGTTTTACCGTAAGGCAGGTAATTATTAAAGGTAATGACAATATCGATCTTTCTTATCTAAAAGGGCATAATATTTTTGACCTTGACCTGGAAACAGCCGCGCAAAATTTAAAGCAGTATTACCCGACATACAAATCCATCCGGATTATCAGAATTTTGCCTGACCGGCTTTCCGTGGAATTTTTTAAGCGCCAGCCGCTGGCAATGATTAAGCTATACCGCTATTTCTGCGTGGACAAAGACGGGGTTTTATTTGACCTGCCGCAAGAATTTGACCAGGCGCAATTGCCGCTTATCGTGGGGTTAGAAACTAAGATTTTCGGGCCTAAGTCGGGCAAGGCATATAATTCCAGGGAATTGAACCTTGCTTTAAATATTATTCAGGAGATAACTAAGGGGGCGCAGCTAAAGAATTACAAATTACAAAGGATAGACCTGGCTAACCCGGCTCAAACAAGTTTTATGCTCATGCCTAAGCTTAGGGCAACACAGCCGACGGAGACCCTGTCGGTTTTCGAGGTAAAAATCGGCAGCGACTTTATTCAGGATAAGATCGATATTTTACAGAGCGTGTTGATTCAGAATAACGAAAAGAACAAACAAATCAGTTATATTGATTTAAGGTTTAAGGAGCCTGTAATAAAATATAAGGATGCTAAATAATTACATCTGTGCGTTGGATATCGGTTCGAGCAAATTAGTGGCAGCGTTAGCCAGGACCAAGAAGGGCGTAATCAGCGACATTATTTTTGAAACGGAAATCTCCAAAGGCATAGCCGAAGGCTCGATAGTTGATTCCGTGGAATTAATCGGGTCCTTAAGCCGCCTTTTAAAGAACCTCAAAGCAAAATCCGAAATAAAAATCAAATCACTTTACCTGAATGTCTCCGGCCAGGATATCGCCACAAAGCACGCGCATGCAATCATCCCGCTTGCCGAAAGAGGCAATAAAGTCGTCACATTATCCGACCTGCAAAAAGTAAACGAACAAGCCAGGGTTTTAGGTTCCAGCCTTGAAGAAGAGATTATCCATCAGATTCCTTACAGCTATTCCATCGATTCGAAGAGCAATATTTCTAACCCTCTGGGGCTTTACAGCCATAAATTGGAAGTTGACCTTTACCTGGTTTGCGCAAAGGTTTCTTCTCTGCAGAGTTTTAGCCGCGTAGTTAACCAGGCAGGCTATGAATTAAAGGACTTGTTCCTTTCCGGGATTTCTACGGCTTACGCAGTATTAAACCCCGGGCTTAAAACGGGGGAGGCGGTAATTTGCGATATCGGCAGCGATATTACAGAAATCATCTTTTTAAAAGACGCTGCTGTGCGCAATATCGAAGTTTTGCGTACCGGAGGCAATGCGATTACTCAGGCAATAGCGCGTGAGCTGGTAGTCCCTTTTGATTTAGCCGAAGATGTGAAGCGCTCATATGCAAGCGTGGGGGATTTCGACGCCATTCCGCAGGAAAAAGAGATCCTGATTAAAAAAGATAAAGTGTATAAGCCGATCAAACAAAGGCTGGCTGCCCAGACTGCGACCAGCCACGCCAGAGAAATCTGCGAAAAGATTAAACATGCGGTAGAAAAACATATTGCATTAAACGAAATAGATAATTTTGTAGTTTGCGGAAGGACTGTTTTGCTGGAAGGTTTTCTGGAAATGCTGGAAGGGCATATGGGCATTCCGGTAAAATTAGGCAAAGTAAACCATCCGGAAATCGCCCCTTTTATCAACAAAGAAGATTTTCTTTCCGGCCACAAATATCTGGCGTATCTGACTTCTCTGGGTATGATTTATCGCGCCCTGCATGACGATGACGAACCGCAATTGGCCCGGCTGGAAACTCCGGCGCAAAACCCTTTGAAAAAAGCGATCAGCCGGGTAAAAGAAGTTTACCAGGAATATTTTTAACGCCTGCCTATAGATTTTCTTGCCGATTTTAATAATTGACCTTAAGCCTTTTGAGAGTATAATAATTACTTTACAATCATGGTTCGGGCCAATATTTCACGGATAAAAGGGGAAATCTCGCGGCTTTGCGCTCAAATCAAGCGCGATCCTGCGGGAATCACTCTTATAGCGGTGAGCAAGGGCCGGACAGTTGAGCAGGTTAAAGAAGCGGTTGACGCAGGCGCAACTGATATCGGCGAGAACCGGGTCCAGGAAGCGCTTCTTAAGTATAACGCCCTACGCCAAACGCAATACGCCGAACGCATTAAATGGCATCTTATCGGCCATCTGCAAAGCAATAAAGCTAAGGAAGCTGTGAAGTTTGCCGAGTTAATCCATTCTGTGGATAGCCTGCGCCTGGCGCAGGAGATTGACAAGCAAGCGGCAAAAATAAACAAGCTCCAGGATATTTTGTTAGAAGTAAAAACTTCCCCCGAGGAAACTAAGCTCGGTTTATCCCCGGAAGATTGTATAGGGGTAATCAAAGAAGCTGGCGCTTTAAAAAATATCCGGATTCAAGGCTTGATGACAATAGCGCCTTTAGTAGGCAGCCCGGAAGCGGCGCGCCCTTATTTTAAACAGTTAAAGGACTTATTAGATTCTCTTAACGCTTTACGCAGTACGCCGTACGCTTTACGAATTTTATCCATGGGTATGACGAATGATTTTACAGTAGCGATAGAAGAAGGCTCGACCATGGTCAGGGTCGGCAGGGCGATTTTTGATTAACGATGAAAAAAAATATCGCAATTATCGGTTTTGGGAATATGGGTTCGGCTCTTGCCGGGTATATCGAGCAGGATTATCCGGTAAGCTGTTTTGATAAGGATAGCGCAAAGCTGGAAAAATTATCCGGAATTAAAGTTTTTTCCTGTATCCCCGACCTGGTAAAAAATAGCGATGTGGTTATGCTGGCAGTAAAGCCCCAGGATTTTAAGGAATTGCTTGGCCAGATTAAGCCGGTAGTTTCATCGGATAAGTTATTTATTTCTATTGCTGCCGGAATCACTACCGCTTTTATCGAGCAAAGCTTAGGTGTTGTCAGGGTTGTGCGGGCAATGCCGAATTTGGCAGCTAAAGTCGGCGCAGGAATGGCCGGGATTTGTAAAGGCAAATTTGCTAGCGAAGAAGATCTTGATTTAGCCGAAGAATTATTTGGCTATTCCGGAGAAACATTACGCGTAAATGAAGAACTGATAGATGCGATTACCGCAGTTTCCGGAAGCGGGCCGGCGTATGTCGCTAATTTTTTAAAGAATAATTCTCTAAGCGCCGGTAGTGTGCCGGATAAGAAAAAAACAGAATTCTTGGCACTTTTTGAGGAAGCGGCAGGCGCGGTTGGTTTTGATCCGGAAAGCGCGCGCTTATTGACAACTGCGACTTTTACCGGGGCATTGGAATTTTTAAAAAGAACAAAAATTTCTCCCGAAGAATTAATTAGGCAGGTTAGTTCAAAAGGCGGGACTACTGAAGCAGCGTTTAAAGTTTTTAACCAGGGGGGATCCTTAAAAGAGGCGGTCCTGGCAGCCAGAAAACGCAGTCAAGAATTATCCAAGGAGGTAAGTAAATAATGGGGCGCATCGGCATTATCGGCGGAAGCGGCTTGTATAAAATTGAAGGGATTAAGGGGGTAAAAGAAGTTTCTATTACAACACCTTTTGGCAAACCCTCCGGAAAATTTATTGTTGGGACTTTGGAAGGCAAGGAAGTAGTTTTCTTGCCGCGGCATGATGTGGGGCATAAGATAACTCCCAGTAAAATCAATTACCGTGCTAATATTTACGGGATGAAAAAATTGGGAGTGGAGCGGATTATCTCCGTAGCTGCCTGCGGAAGCCTGAAGGAAAATTTAAAACCCATGGATTTTGTTGTAGTGGACCAGTTTGTTGACCGCACCAATAATGCCAGAGAAATGACTTTTTTCGACCATGGCATCGTAGCACACATTGTTTTTGCCCAACCGGTCTGCCCGGAACTGGCCGGTGAAATTTATTCTTGCGGAAAAAATTTGAACTTGAATATCCATAAAGGCGGGACTTACCTGAATATGGAGGGCCCGGCATTTTCCACTTTAGCAGAATCCAACCTTTACCGTAGCTGGGGAATGGATATAATCGGCATGACAAATCTGGCAGAGGCAAAATTAGCCAGAGAAGCAGAGATTTGCTATTCTACTTTAGCGGCGGTAACGGATTATGACTGTTGGCATCCCAGCCACGAAAGCGTAACCGTAGAAATGGTGATCAGGAATTTACAGAATAATGTAGAGAACGCGAAAAAACTTATTTCTGGCGTGATTAAAAATATCCAACCGCACCGCAAATGTTCCTGCGGCGAAGCGTTGAAATATGCAATTGTTACGGACAGGAAAATGATTCCTGCGAAAGCAAAAAAAGATTTAGAAATCATAATTGGAAAATATGTTTAAGCTTTCAGCCATCAGCTATCAGCTTTCAGCTTTTGCTGAAGACTGACGACTGAAGACTGACGACTGAAGATGGACTATAAGAATACGCTCAATTTACCACAAACCAAATTCCCGATGAAGGCAGGCCTGCCGAAACGTGAGCCGGAATTTTTGAAATTCTGGCAGGAGATCGGTCTTTATAATTTGATCCGGGAAAATTCCAAAGGCAAAGAAAAATTCGTCCTGCACGACGGCCCGCCTTATGCTAACGGCGATATCCATATTGGCCATGCCTTGAATAAAACTTTAAAAGACATTGTCATCAAGTACAAAACCTTACGCGGGTTTAATTCTCCTTATGTCCCGGGATGGGATTGCCATGGCCTGCCGATTGAGCATCAGCTATTCAAAGAGCTTAAGATTACCAAATACCAGATCTCGCAGGTAGAATTCAGGAAAAAAGCGCATGATTACGCGATGAAATATGTTGCCAATCAAAAGGAGCAATTTAAGCGCCTGGGCGTTTTAGGCGATTGGGAGCATCCGTATTTGACCTTAAGCCATGATTATGAGGAAGCAATTATCAGTTCTTTTAATGAGTTGAATAATCAGGGGTATATCCAACGGGGATTAAAGCCGGTAAACTGGTGCTTTAAATGCGAAACCGCGCTTGCCGAAGCAGAAGTGGAATACGAGGACCATAGTTCGCCTTCGATCTTCGTAAAATTCAAGCTCGAGAAAAACAGCCTTTTTTCCGAAGATACATACTTGGTAATCTGGACTACCACTCCTTGGACATTGATTGCCAATGTGGCAGTAGCAGTGCATCCGGATTTTTCTTATTCTTTGGTGAAAACTAGCCAGGGAAATTTGATCCTGGCTGATCTGCGGCTACAAGTATTATCGGAAATGGGGATTAATGATTATAGCGCCGGTAAAACACTTAAAGGCAGGGATTTGGAAGGATTGATTTACGATCATCCTTTCGGGCTACGTAAGGGGAAAGTGGTTTTGGCAGATTACGTTTCCAAAGAAGAAGGTAGCGGCTTGGTACATACTGCTCCCGGGCATGGCAGCGAAGATTATCTGACCGGTTTAAAATATAAACTGGAAATTGTCATGCCGGTAGATACGCGCGGAAAATTCGATGCAAGTGCCGGAGAATTCTCCGGGATAAACGTGCTTACTGCCAATGATGCCATCATCGAAAAACTAAAGTCTATCGGGGCATTGCTTCTTGCCGGGAAATTACAGCATTCTTATCCGCATTGCTGGCGTTGCAAGAGCCCGATCATTTTCCGGGCAACCAAGCAATGGTTTTTGATCATTGACCAGAAAGATTTAAGGAAAAAATTATTGCAGTCGATAAATAATGATGTCTGCTGGATTCCTGCTGCGGGAAAAGAGCGTATTTCGGCAATGGTAGAATTAAGGCCGGATTGGTGCCTCTCCCGTCAGAGGTATTGGGGGGTGCCGGTGCCGGCGTTATCCTGCAATGAATGCAAAGAAGAATTTTTTGATGCGCGGGTAATCGAAAAATTCCGCGCAATGGTTATTCGAGAAGGCACGGATGTTTGGTTTAGCCGTGATATTCAGGAATTTCTTCCGGAAGGCCTGGTTTGCCCGTTATGTAAAAAAGGAAAAACTTTTTCCAAAGGCACGGATATTCTGGATGTCTGGTTTGATTCCGGAGTAAGCTCTCAGGCAGTATTAAAGAAAAGAGGAGAGCTGGGTGGTGTGCCTTGTGAATTATATTTGGAAGGCTCTGACCAGCACCGCGGCTGGTTCCAATCTTCGCTTATCCCCGCTATCTGTATTGACGGAAAAGCGCCTTTTAAGAATGTGCTTACACACGGCTTTGTGATGGACGGAGAAGGCCGTAAAATGTCAAAGTCTACGGGCAATGTAATTTCGCCTTTTGATATTATTAAGGATTACGGCGCGGATATCTTACGCATGTGGGTAGCTTCCAGCGATTATAATGAGGATATCCGGATCTCTAAGGAAATTTTACTACGCTTGAGCGAAGGCTATCGCAAAATCAGGAATACTGCGCGGTTTATTTTAAGCAACCTCTATGATTTTAATCCTGATTCCGATATGGTAAAATTCGCAGACTTAAAAAAGATTGACCAGTGGATTGTTTGGAAAGCGAATAATATTTTACTGCCCGCTTTGGAAAAATATTACGATGATTTTGAGTTTCATAAAGCCTACAAGGCGATCTATGATTTTTGTAATGAGGACCTTTCCATGCGTTACCTGGATATGGCAAAGGGCAGGTTGTATACCTATGCGGCAAATTCAGCGCAGCGGCGCAAAGCACAAAGCGCAATTTTTGAAATCTTGAATCTTTTAACCAGGGTAGCTAGCCCCATCCTTACCTTTACCTGCGAAGAGATCTGGCAGAATTTGCCTAAGTTTAAAAATGAAGCCGGTTTAAAAAGCGTACATCTTTTATCCTGGCCGAATCAGCCCCTGGAAGCGGATTGTAATAATATAGAGGAAGTGTTAGCCTTAGCGTCGGCCATTGCTAAAGCCCTCGAAGAAAAGCGCGCAGCAGGCCAAATCGGCAGCTCCTTTGATGCGAAAATAAAACTATTGACAAATAATTCAGATCGGTATAAAGTTTTAACGAGCTTATCAGCTGATCTTTGTGAAATATTCAAGGTTTCTCAGGTAGAGATTCTTAAAGAAGGCAATAAAGAATTTTCGGCGGAAGTGCTTAAAGCCGAAGGCGAAAAGTGCGTACGTTGCTGGAATTATTCTCTGGCTGTAGGAAAGAATAAAGAACACCCTGCAATCTGCGATAACTGTCTGGAAGCCATAGGGGGTCAAAAGTGAAAAAGAAATTCAATAAAAAAGAACTCGCTGATTTCAAAAAGATGATTTTAAAACGCAAGGAAGAAATTCTCGATGAAATCCAGCATATTTCCGATGATACGCTTAAAAAATCTCAAAAAGAGGCTTCCGGAGATATTTCCGGCTATACCTATCATATGGCGGATGTAGCTACCGATACCTATGACCGGGAATTTTCCTTAGGACTAGCTTCTTCAGGCAGGGAACTGCTTTACGAATTAGAAGATGCTTTGAAAAGAATCGATGACGGCACTTTCGGTATCTGCGAAAGCTGTAAATCCACCATCACCAAGACCAGGCTCAAGGCCGTGCCGAATGCCCGCTTCTGCGTCAAATGCCAGGAGAAAAAAGAAAAAAGGTAAATCCCCCCACACCAATTGGTGTGGGGATAAATCTTTTTGATGATTTTTCCGATTGTAATTGCCATTCTTTTTTTGGATCAAGCCAGTAAGTTTCTTTTTACCAAGTTTTTGCAGCTTAATCATCCGGTTGCGGTAATCAAAGGGGTTTTTTATCTGACTCTGGTGCATAACCGCGGCGCGGCTTTTGGGATTTTAAAAGGAAAATTATTCCTTTTTATTCTGGCGTCTTTGATAGCGTTGGTTGTGATTTACCTGAACCTAAAGGATAAAGGCAAAGATAACCCGTTTCTTTTTAAATTTGCCTTAGGGTTAATCCTGGCCGGTGGCTTGGGCAATTTAATCGACCGGATATTTTTCGGTTATGTGATTGACTTTCTGGATTTTCGTGTCTGGCCGGTATTTAACCTCGCTGACAGTGCGATAACAGTCGGCGCAATACTACTGGGGTGGAGCATATGTACCCGGAAATCTGCCGTATAGGCCCAATTGCAATTTATTCGTATGGCTTAATGCTTGCTTTGGCTTTTATTATCGGAAGCGGTCTGGCAGGTTTAGAAGCCAGAAAGCAGAAGATGAACCCGGACATCATTTTGAGTTTGTGTTTTATCGGCCTTATTTTCGGGGTAATCGGGGCAAGGATTTTTTATGTCCTGGAAAACATAAGGTTCTATTTGCAGTACCCTAAGGAAATCATTATTCTGCAGCACGGAGGGTTGTCTTGGTTCGGAGGATTGATCTTAGGTTTTCTCGCCTGCCTTTTTTATATCAGAAAGAAAAAATTACCCGTCTATAAAGTTTTGGATTTGCTCGCACCTTTTATTGCCCTTGGCCAGGCATTTGGCAGGGTGGGCTGTTTTCTGAACGGATGTTGCTTTGGCAAGACCGTTATACCGATACAGCTGATTTCTTCCGCGCTTTTACTGGTAATATTTTTGATTTTGCGCGCCATACAGGACAGGCGGCACAAAGAAGGCACGGTGTTTTTTTCTTACCTGCTGCTTTATTCCATAAAAAGGTTTTTTGTCGAATTCTGGCGCACGGATAATCCGCTATTCTTTCATGGGTTAACGCTCTTCCAGGTTTTAAGCATTGGTTTATTTTTAGCGGCTTCGATAAAGCTGCTTTTATTAAGAGGCAAAAAGCCTTAAAAAACGCCAATGCAGGAATATTCTCTCGTAGCCCTCCCCGAAGACGCAGGCAAGCGCCTGGATGTTTTTCTCGCAGATTACTCCCGTCAGAATGATTTAGGGCTATCCCGCCAGTCGCTGCAAAAATTGATCCTGCAAGGCGCGGTTTCTTTAAAGCATTCAGGCAAACTTAAAGCGCATTACAAAATTAAAAGCGGCGACGAAATCCACCTTCATATCGAAGAAAAAAAAGAAAATACTCTCGAAGCGGAAGACATTCCTTTGGCGGTTGTTTACGAAGATAAGGATTTGGCAATCATCGATAAGCCGATAGGTTTGGTCGTACATCCTGCGCCGGGGAATTATACGCATACTTTGGTGAACGCGCTGTTGCATCGTTTTACGCAACTCTCCGATATCAATCCGCAGAGGCCGGGAATAGTGCATCGTTTGGATAAAGATACTTCCGGGCTGCTGGTAATAGCAAAAAATAATTCGGCTCACCTTAACCTGGCAAAACAATTTGCCGAGCATAGTATTTTGCGTAAATACGTGGCGCTGGTTAAAGGAGAAGTAAAATTCAACGAAGATGTGATTGAACTGCCCATAGGGCGGCATCCGGTAAAAAGAAAAAGCATGGCAGTCGGTTTTAGCGAAGAGGCAAAATTCGCCAAGACCCGCTACCGTACTTTAAAGCGCACCAAAGATATTAGTTTGCTGGAGTTAGAGCCTTTTACGGGCAGGACCCACCAATTAAGGGTGCATTTGTCTTTTTTGGGGCACCCGATCTTAGGCGATACCAAATATGGCAAAGATAACAGTTTTCCGCGCCTGGCCCTGCATGCGAAATACCTGGGTTTTATCCATCCCTCTACGCATAAATTCATCGATTTTTCTTCGGAAACCCCGCAAGAATTCTTAATTATATTTAAATAGGAAACTCGATTTATCCTTGACGCGAAACCGACAACTAATATGAATTTGAAGCTTACGCGTCAAGGATTTAATTCGCGCATATAACTTACTCACACTACGCCTGCCCTGCCGCTAGGCAGTGTTCGTAAGTTATGCGCTCATTAAAATAAAACTTGATTTTTTCCTAACTATTGTTATAGTAAAAAGATAAATGGGTCGAAATCATGATAAAAGGAGGGGAGTTTCATGTCTGAGAAAGCAAAAGCGCCCGTAATTATTTTAACCATATTAGTCGTTGTTGCCTTAATCCTGGCCGGTGGAGGCTTTTTCTTTTTTCAGAAAGAACATGCTAAAAATCTGGCTCTGCAGGATGAGTTGGAAGAGTTAAAAACCAAGCAAAAAATTACCGAAACCCGGCTCGAAGAATCAAAGCGCATGCTTGCTGCTTTGGATAATAAACTTAAAGAAACCCGCGCGCAGATGGACCTTTTAAGCGGGGACCTGGAAAAAGAAAAGAAAGCCAAACAGGATGCTTTATCGCAGATCGGCCAGTTAAGAAGCGAATTAGAACAACAAAAAACTTTAAGGTCTGATCTGGAAGCAAAGTTGACCGCGGCGCAAAGCGATATGCGGCAAGCCCAGGGCCAATTAAAAGATTTAGAATCTACGAGAAGGGAACTGGAAGATAAGATCGCGGTTTTGGAGAATAAGTCCGCAGACCTGGAAACGAAAATGCAAGGTGTTGAATTGGGCAAGATCGTGGTCAGCCCCGAGCAGGAAAGGAAGAGCGCTAAAGAAGCTGCCAAGGAAGCCAAAGAAGCCGCGAAAAGAGCTAAAGAAGCCGAAAAAGAAGAAAAGTTAGCGGCCAAGAAGGCAAAGGCCGCCGCAAAGAAAGAACCGGCAACTCCCGCAGCATTAGAAGGAAAGATATTGGTAATTAATAAAGATTACAGCTTTGCCGTAATCAACCTTGGGACTAAAGACGGGGTAGCTGTGGGAGACACCTTCAGCGTGTATCGCGATAATAAATCTTTAGGGAATATCCAGGTGAGCAAGGTTCATGACTCTATGGCAGCTGCGGATTTTTCCGTTCCTGAAATGAAAGATATCGTTAGCGAAGGCGATAAGGTTGTGCGTACCTCTAAATGAAGCCTTATTGTTTTAAGCCCGCCTGCTGCGTTAAAGGCGTGGTCAGTTTTGCAGGCGACAAATCGATTGCCCACCGCAGTGTTATCCTCAGTGCTTTAACTTCCGGTAAAACCCAGATCGAAAATTTTCCTTCCAATAAAGATTGCCTTGCTACTTTAAATGTCTTCAAAAAACTGGGATTACGAATTCTTTACGAAAAACCTTCCACGGTTATTGTATTTGGCAAAGGGCCGTATGGCTTACGCGCACCCAAAGGTCCCATTTTTATCGGTGAATCGGGGACGACTTTTCGGTTGTTATTAGGCGTGTTAGCCGGACAAAATTTCCAAACTAAATTACTTGCGGGAAAATCGCTTTCCAGACGCCCGATGCGCCGTGTTACCCTGCCGCTTAGAATGATGGGCGCTACGATAAACGCATTACGCAAAACGCATCACGCAGAACCGGAAGAGTATCCTCCGGTTCTTGTCAAAGGCGGCAATCTTAAAGGCATCGCTTATAAGATGCCTGTTGCCTCTGCTCAAGTAAAGAGCGCCATTCTTTTGGCAGGACTTTATGCAAAAGGTCAAACAAGAGTTAGCGAACCATTACCTACCCGTGACCATACGGAGCGGATGCTTAAATTATTTGGAGCCAAGATAAAAGTTAAAGGCAAGACAATAACTATCAATGGGGAAAAAAAATTGATTTCTCCTAAAAAAATTTATGTGCCCGGCGATATTTCTTCCGCCGCTTTTTTTATTGTTTTAGGTGCAATTTTGCCAAAATCGAAAATCACTATTAAAAATATTAGCCTGAATCCAACGCGCGCAGGTATTATCAACGTGTTTAAGAGAATGGGCGCAAATATTCAGGTTATAAAGCCACTAAGCCGTAAAGCAGCAAGCTCTGAACCGATAGGCAACCTGATTATAAGAACCAGTATTTTAAAAGGCGCTACTATAAAGAAAAACGAAATTCCTTTTTTAATTGATGAGCTGCCCATCCTTATGGTAGCTGCTTGTTTTGCCGAAGGAAAGACTGTTTTTGAAGGAGTAGGGGAGTTGCGGGTAAAAGAAACCGATCGTATTAATTCAATGTTAAAGAATTTAAGCAAAATGGGAGCTGATATACAGGTAATTAAAAAGCAGTCTTCTGAAGGTATAGTAATTCAGGGGGGTAAAGGGTTAAAAGGCGCTGCTTTACAAAGTTTTGGTGACCATCGTACAGCCATGAGTGTAATTATTGCGGCCTTAGCAGCAGAGGGAAATAGCTGTTTAGATGATATAGGCTGTATTAGCAAATCCTTCCCGGGTTTCTTAAGTTCTCTTAAGTCAATAATTTCCTAAATTTTTATTTGACATAGGGTTTAAACTCTGTTAAAATCCCTTTTACCTACCCAGCTGGGAGAAGGCATGTGGAAAATGAAAGAAATTCCTAAGAAAATCATCGGTTTTTTTCAGGATTTATCCTCAAATGATATAGGTATAGACCTTGGTACAGCCACTACCCTGGTTTATTTAAAGGGGGAGGGGATTGTGCTTTGTGAGCCTTCGGTAGTGGCAGTCAGGCGCGGCACTTCCCAGGTTTTAGCCGTTGGCGATGAAGCCAAGCGCATGCTCGGCCGTACCCCGGGCAATATTATTGCTATCCGTCCGATGCGTGACGGCGTAATTACGGACTTTGAAATTACCGAAGCAATGCTGCGTAAATTTATCGAAAAAGCGCAGCAGATCCGCCCGCGCAGGTTCCGGATCCGCCCGCGTATCGTAATCGCTATTCCTTCCGGCATTACCGAAGTTGAACGGCGCGCAGTAAGGGAATCGGCAGAACGTGCCGGCGCAAGGGATGTAATTCTGATCGAAGAACCGGTAGCTGCGGCAATCGGAGTAGGGTTGCCAATTGCCGAGCCAATCGGGAATATGATCATCGATATCGGCGGCGGCACTACGGAAATCGCAGTTATTTCCTTAAAAGGAATCGTATTCTCCAAATCTATCCGTATTGGCGGAGATGAAATGGACGAGGCAGTTATCGAATATCTAAAAAAGACTTATAA
Source organism: Candidatus Omnitrophota bacterium (assembly GCA_028717885.1). GTDB lineage: Bacteria > Omnitrophota > Gorgyraeia > Gygaellales > Profunditerraquicolaceae > JAQUMX01. Next base: position 15,421 of record JAQUMX010000007.1, on the reverse strand, counting down.
TTTGATGGTCGGAGAAAGGACGGCCGAAGATATTAAAATTAAAATCGGCTCTGCTTATCCTTTGGAAGAAGAACTCACCCTGGAAGTAAAGGGGAGGGATTTAATTTCCGGCTTGCCGAAAACTGTCACCATTACTTCCGAAGAAATCCGCGAAGCTTTGCAGGAGCCGTTACGCGCGATCCTGGAAATTACCAAAGTTTCCCTGGAGCGCACACCTCCGGAATTAGCTGCGGACCTGATCGAACACGGCATTGTCATGGCCGGGGGCGGTTCGCTCTTAAAAGGATTGGATAAATTAATCTCTGAAGAAACAGGCTTACCTGTACATATTGCCGATGACCCCACGACCGCAGTAGCTAACGGCACCGGAAAATACCTGGATGAGATTCGTTTCTTACGGGACGTTGCGGTTCCCACAAAAGTCGAGATACGTAATTAATACTATCACAATTCAAGAATAGAATGTGTTTAAGCTTGCCGAAAAGAATCTAACCATTTTCATTGTTGTTGCAGTATTGGTGCTTCTTGTTTTTAGCATTATCCCCGCCTTAAAGCCTTTTACCCTTAACCTGCTCAAATTACCGCTTAACTTTGCTACAGCCATTGGCCGCGAGATCAAAGGGATCGTGCTCTATCATCAAAATTATACCGAGAATGAACGCCTGACTAAGGATGTAGAGTTATTGAAGAACAGGCTTAACAGCGTGCAGGAGTGCAAGTTAGAAAATAAGCGCTTGAAGGAATTACTCTCTTTTAAGCAGAAAAGCGCGTATCGGGTAATTCCTGTGCAGGTCATCGGCCACTCGGCGGACAATTGGTCTTCGACCTTGATCCTCGATAAAGGAAGCAATTCCGGGATCAAGCGCGGGTTTGCGGTGATCAGTTATTTAGGTTTACTTGGCCGTGTAGTCGAAGTTTCCCAATCTACCAGTAAAGTGGCGCTGATCAATGACCCGGCTTTAAGCGTTTCCGCCATTAATCAGCGCAGCCGCCAGGAAGGCCTGGTTTGCGGCACCCTCGGCAATACTTTGGTGATGCGCTATTTGCCCAAAGACGCGGATATTCAGGTTTCAGATACCATCGTTACCAGCGGCCTCACCGACATTTACCCGAAGGGGTTGATGATCGGCGCGGTGGTAGAGGTGGGAGAGGAATTTTCCGGTTTAAGCCGCTACGCAAATATTAAACCCGCTACGGATTTATCCGCGATCGAAGAAGTACTGGTAATTATTCCATGAAGAAGCGCACGCTTTACCTGGTAATAGTTTTGCTCGCTTTGTTTCAGGCTACCCTCTTAAATTATTTCCGCATTTTTAACGTTAAGCCTGACCTGTTGCTAATTTGTGCAGTTTTCGTGGGGCTGGTTTTTGAATTAAAGCATGCTTTGCTCTTTAGCCTGGTGCTTGGGTTCTTGAAAGACGCTTTTACCGCGCAAGTTTTTGCGGCGCACATTTTTTATTTTCCTTTTCTTGCGGCGGTTACGTTTTTTTTGGCAAAGAAAATCCCCATCGAAACCACTCTTGTGCGTACCGTATTGATTTTTCTGGCAGTTATCCTCATTGATTTATTAAAGAAATTTTTCCAATTTTCCGCAGGGAATTATTTTACTTTAGGGGTATATTCAAAGGTCATTATTCTTGAATCATTATATACGGCATTAGTTTCGCCTCTGATTTTTAAGGTTTTACGATGAGGATAAAAATCTCGACATTTTTTTTAGGCGTTCTTTTCCTGCTTTTATTCTGCGGGCTTTTCAACCTGCAGGTTTTACAATATGATAAATTCAGCCGACTAAGCCGAAAGAACCACATCCGTTTACTTGCGCAGCCCGGTGCCCGGGGAAGGATCCTCGACCGTAACAATCAGGTGATTATAGATAATTACCTTACCTTTGACGTGATGGTCCTTGCCGAGGAGAAAGAAGAGCTGGACCAGGCAATTTCTATTATCGCACGGACATTGGGGATTAGTCCGGCAGAATTAAAGAAAGCCTACCGTAAGAATTACTCTGCCCCTTTTATTCCGGTTACCTTGGCAAAAAATATCGATATCAAGAAGGCAGTCGCTCTTGAAGAATTGAAAATGGATTATCCCGGCGTAGTGATACAGCAGCGGCCGGTAAGGAGCTATCCTTACGGAAAACTTGCCTGCCACGTAGCCGGTTATTTAAGCGAGATTGACCAGTGGCGCCTAAGCAAGCTGCAAGATTACGGCTATAATCCGAAGGATATTGTCGGTTACGGCGGAGTGGAAGAAAAATATGATTATTATTTACGCGAAGAAGAGGGAGCGCTTTCCGTAGAGGTTGACCATCGCGGAAGATTTGTGCGTACCTTAGGGTTTAAGCCGGCAAAAAACGGAAAAGATATCCAGCTCACCCTGGATTTAGCGATCCAGAAAATTGCCGAAAGTAGCCTTGGAGAAAGAAAAGGAAGTGTTGTGATTATGGACCCGGCTAGCGGAGAAATTTTCGCACTCGCCAGTTCGCCGGGGTATAATCCGGAAGTTTTTGTCAAGAAAACCGGCTCTTCTTTGGCGGACATTTTTGCTAATTCTCATTCAGTGTTGATGAACCGCGCGATCTCCGGGGCTTATGCTCCGGGTTCGGTATTTAAATTAGTAGTGGCTGAAGCGGCGCTCGATACAAGTAAAATCAATTTAGGCACGAGCTTTTACTGCCCGGGCGGCATGCTGGTCGGAAATCGCTATTTTAAGTGTTGGGATACGCATAACCAGCAGGATTTGATCCAGGCTATTGCCCATTCTTGCGACGTCTTTTTTTATCACACCGGTATTTTGCTGGGCGCTCCCTTAATCCATGATTACTCTTTAAAGTTTGGTTTCTCCAAGCCCACAGGTATTGATTTGCCTTATGAAGTTTCGGGGTTTGTACCGCATCCGCGCTGGAAGAAAGCATCCCGCTCCCAGATCTGGTACGATGGAGATACGGCAAATTTTTCCATCGGCCAAGGCGATTTGTTGACAACACCCATTCAAATTGTACGCATGGCTTCTGTATTCGCAAACCGCGGGTTTTTAGTTAATCCGTATATCGTCAAGTCAATTGCCGGGCAGGATATTACCGCGTATCAAAAAGGGAATAAATCATTGGGGATTAAAGAGCGGTTTCTTAATGCTATCCGGCAAGGAGAGCTAAAAGTAGTGGCTGATCCTCAGGGGACGGCGAGTGTTTTAGCGGGCCTTAGCGTGGCGGTTGCGGGTAAAACCGGAACAGCTCAGGTGACGCGCGGGCAACCGCACGGATGGTTTAGTGGATTTTTCCCTTTTGATCATCCTAAATTTGCCATTTGTGTTTTTCTGGAAAACGGCGGCTCAGGGTATGGTGCTTGTATGGTTGCCAAACAGATTATCGAAGAAATGTCTAAGCAAGGATTGGTTTAATGAAGGCAAGCGGATTTTTGATCATTATAGTTGCACTAACAATTGCCTTGATCGGGATTTTGTCGATTTACAGCAGCACCTATCAGAAGGAAGCCTCGGGTTGGCAACTGGTTTACCGCAGGCAAATTCTTTGGGTGGTTCTGGGTTTAGTTTTATTTTTTCTGCTGGCGAATTTTAATTACCGCCGGCTTTGGGACGCTTCTTATTTATTGTACGCGCTAGTGGTATTTTTGCTTTTCCTGGTTTTTGTGCTTGGGGCTATCAGGCTGGGTGCGCAGCGCTGGTTAAGGTTTGGCTGGTTTAATTTTCAGCCCACTGAGTTGGCAAAGATCGTGATGGTAATTTTTTTGGCAAAATATTTCAGCAAAAAATCTTCCGGGGATGTTTCTCTGCTGATGACGAAATTCGGGATTCTACGCGCATTCGTCCTACCGTTTATTTTTGTAGCTATTCCCATGGGGCTGATTATCGAGCAGCCTGACTTAGGCAGCGCCATAGTCGTTTTATTGATTTTTCTCACGATGCTTTATTTAGCGGGGATAAAATTGAAATATGTCATGATCTTGGCGGCGATAGCGCTTATTTCGCTACCGCTGTTCTGGAATTTTTTGCACGACTATCAGAAAGACCGGCTAATGGTATTTTTAAACCCCAATGTCGATCCTTTGGGCGCAGGCTATACGGTAATCCAATCAAAAATTGCCATTGGTTCAGGGGGTATTTTCGGAAAAGGCTGGCTTGCCGGCACGCAGAGCCAATTGCATTTTTTGCCGGAATCACACACGGACTTTATCTTCGCTACTTTTGCCGAGCAATGGGGATTAATCGGAAGTTCCGCGCTGATATTATTATACTGTGCTTTAGTCAGGGAGGGGATACGTATCGGTTTGGATACGCACGATTATTTTGGCAGGCTGCTTGCTTTCGGGATTTCTCTTATGTTGGGCTTACAGGTCTTTATTAACATTGCCATGAATTTGGGGTTGGCTCCGGTGGTGGGGATTCCGCTTCCTTTAATGAGTTACGGCGGATCATCGGTATTTACTACTTTTATTGCATTAGGAATATTGGCGAATATCGCCAAGAAAAGGTCGGTATTTTGATGGATGATTATCTTTTACAAATATTAAAGCCGGCGCGCTATATCGGCGAAGAATGGAATATTTCGCATAAGGATTTTAACGCGGCAGAGGTAAAATTCGCGCTTTGTTTTCCCGACCTGTATGAAGTAGGGATGAGTAATTTGGGAATCCGCATCCTCTACGGCATTCTCAATCAAATGCCGCAGGTTGTTTGTGAAAGATTCTTTTCTCCTGCTATCGACATGGAGGGGTTGTTGCGTAGCGGCAAGCTCCAGTTATTTTCCTTAGAGTCTAAAAAAACTTTGCGCGAATTCGATCTTGTGGGCTTTTCTTTGGGATATGAATTAAGTTATACTAACGTTTTGAATCTTTTGGACCTGGGAGGCATTCCTTTAAAAAGCGCATTACGCGATGCAAGTTTTCCCTTAGTGATTGCCGGTGGGCCGTGTGTGCTCAATCCGGAGCCAATGCATGAATTTATCGACATCTTTGTAATTGGAGAAGCTGAAGAAGCGCTTCAGGAAATCGTCGGCCTTTATAAAATCCACGCCGCTGATTTTAAGGCGGGAAAAATCTCTAAAGAAGAATTTCTCTTAAAATTTTGCGGCATAGAAGGAGTTTATGCGCCTTCGCTCTATACAGTTTCTTTTGATCAGGAAGGCAAGCAAAAAGAATTTAAGCCAAAGTACGCCAATTTAAAAGCAGTGGTTAAGAAGCGCTCTGTTAAAGACCTTAACCAGTCATATTTTCCTTTGGATTGGCTGGTTCCTTTTATCCAGGTCGTGCATGACCGCCTGATCCTGGAAATTATGCGCGGCTGCCCTAATCAGTGCCGTTTTTGCCAGGCGCGCACATTGTATTCCCCGTTTCGCATCAGAAAAACGGAAGCAGTCTCTGATTTAGCCTGCAAGCTTTACCAAAATACCGGCTATGAAGAAATTTCTCTCGTCGGTTTATCTGCCAGCGATCATCCGCAAATCAAAGAAATCCTGGGGAATTTAATTTCCTTGTTCGAAGGAAAAAAGGTAAGCGTGTCTTTGCCTTCGATAAAACCGCGTGAAATGGTAGGAGAGTTAGCGTCTTTAATTTCTAAAATAAAAAAAACCGGCTTAACCTTTGCTCCTGAGGCAGCGTCGGAAAAATTACGCAAAGTCCTGAATAAGGATTTTGATATTCCGGAGTTTTTGCGCGTCCTGGAACAGGCTTATCAGGCAGGGTATCAGCATTTGAAGTTATATTTTATGATCGGCCTGCCAAAAGAAGAAAAAGATGATTTAGGCAGTATTTTGGATTTTGCCAATAACGCTTCGCAGTTAAGAAAAAAAACAAGCGGGTTTAATGCCCAGGTAAATATAAGTGTAAATGCTTTGATCCCCAAGCCGCACACTGCTTTTCAATGGTTCGGGATGGAAGGCATAGAGCAAATCAAAGAAAAGCAGGGATACTTGCGCAAGCTCAACCGGAATAAAAAAATAAAATTGAGTTTCCATAATGCAGAAACGAGTTTCTTGGAGGGGGTAATAGCCAGAGGCGACCGCAGGTTAAGCCAGGTTATCGAATCAGCTTTTCGCAAGGGGGCGCGTTTTGACGGCTGGCAGGAACATTTTAATTTTGCGCGCTGGATGGAAGCTTTTCAAGAGGCGGGAATCGCCCCAGAGGATTTTTTAAAAGAAAAATCAAAAAATGAATTATTGGCTTGGGATTTTATCGATTCCGGCGTCAGTAAAGAGGCCCTGCTTAATGATTATAATAAAAGCATTGCATAAAAAACAAATAAGTAATATAATTCGAATAAAGCCTAGGCTTACGGAACAAAGTGAACGTAAGCCTGTGGCTGAATTTGTCCCCACGCAAATTGGCGTGGGGATTAATTCGCACAATGACTTACTCGCGCTTACGTGTTCGTAAGTCATGTGCTTATTAAGGGGAGAAGAAGATGAAAAAACAGAGCAGTAAGAGAGTCTCCTTTGCGTCCCGGGGTTTAAAATATAAATTAAGGTTGGCATTGTATTTGATGGCAGTATTGCCGTTATTGGTTTCGGTCTACTTGGTTTCAAATTATATCCTGCCGCGTTTTGGCTTGCGTTTCGAAGTCATGGCTACCCTGGGAATAAGTTTTTTTGTCGCTTTCCTGGGGTTTTTTGTGATAAAGCAAGTCTTTGACCGGATCCTTTCCGTATCTACGGAAGCAAAAATGATTGCCGCCGGAGACATTACCCGTAAACTCGATATCGAGCGCGAAGATGAGGTGGGTGATTTAGGTGATGCTTTAAACCAGCTGACTAATCGCATCCGTAATAATATGGATGAGCTTAAGAACTACAGCGAAAAAACTACCGAAATCAACCTGGAAATTCAAAAGCGCATCTTGGTGCTTTCCAGCCTGCTGCAAATCAGTTCCCTGATTACGCAAAGCGCAAAACTGGAAGAAATCCTTAAGCTTACCGTAGAGAAATCACGCTTTATCGCAAATTCCGACCTGGCATTTTTGCTCTTCCGGGACGAGAACAAAGCGGTTTTTCATACCAAGATTGCCGACGGGCCGAATGCCCAGCATCTTTATAAGCTGGAAGCGGAATTTGAAGAAGCTATGCTTTCTAAACTGGCTAAGACAGGCAGGCCCCTAATCCTGGATAAAGATAATCCGCAACCGGAAAATGTGAAAAGCCTATTTCTTGAACAATTCCGCTTAAGGAATGTTTTAGCCTTGCCGATTTATTTACGCGGCAGGTTAGTCGGGCTTTTGGGCGTGGGCAATATCAAAGAGCAATTTAATTTTATGAAAGACGACATCGAGCTACTTGATGTTTTTGCCAAGCAAATCGCCATTGCCGTCGAGAACGATCTTCTGTTGCATAGGATCGAAAAGCTGGAAATCAAGGATGCCTTAACCGGGCTTTATAACGAGACTTTCATTCATAACCGCCTGCAGGAAGAGATCAAGCGCGCAATTACTTACCAAAGGCCTTGTGCCTATGTTTTGCTTAATTTGGATAACTTCCGTAAATTCCACGATAATTTCGGGTCGCTGCAAACCGAGGCGGCCTTAAAAAGAGTAGCGGCAATCATCAGGGAATCTGTGACGGAAATCGACCGCGTAGGAAGGATCGGAGACAATGAATTTGCTATTGTCCTTCCGGAAAAAAATAAAAGGCAGGCGCAGACTATTGCCGAGGAAATCAGAAAAAAGATCGAGTTTGTTTTTTCCGAAGAGCAGGATAACAATAAGAAGATTACCTGCAGCGGCGGTGTAAGCGAAAATCCGCTCGATGGCGTCGAGGCAGAAGAATTAGTCGCGCGGGCAAAAGACCGGGCTAACCATGCAAAACAACAAGGAAAAAACCGGATTGCAGTTTAAGCGCCGGTAAAATATTATGCCGATCAGAAGGAATACCAATAAGCAATTAGGCGAGCTGCTCTTAGAATGGGGGATCATTAATGAGCAGCAGTTGGAGAAGGGCCTTGCCAACCAGAAGGAGAAAGGTGGACTGATCGGAGAAGTTTTGGTTGAGCTGGGCTTCTGCAAGGAAGAAGATATTGCCCAGGCACTCACCGCCCAATACGGTTTTCCTTATTTGCCGTTAGCCAATTATGAAATCAATCCCGAGGTAATCGGCCTTATCCCCGGTAGGGTAGCCAAACAATTCCTTTTGATCCCGATCGATAAAATCGGCAATAACCTTACGATAGCAATGTCAAACCCACTGAATGTGCAGGCAATTGAAGATGTGGAGATGACTACCGGTTGCACTGTTCAGACCTTTGTTTCAACTTCTTCGGACGTAAAAAGAGCAATTCAGAAATATTATAAGGAGAAGGAATAAAGAATTAGCTTTCAGCTGATAGCTGATAGCTGATAGCTGATAGCTGATAGCTGAAAAAATGTTTTCACTAAAAGACCGCCTTACGGAAATCCTAATCAATAATAAACTGCTTACCCAGGATCAGTTGCATCAGGCCCTGGAGGAGCAGAAGAAAAAAGGCGGCAGGCTTAGCGATATTATCGTAGAGCTGAAATTCATCGAGGAGAAGGATTTAATTTCCGCGCTGAGCCAGGGCCTAGGTTTTCCTCTGATCGATTTAAAACGCTTCAAGGTCGATCCCGAAGTAGTAAAGACTATTCCAATCGATATTGCCCACCACTATCAGATCGTGCCTATCTCTAAGATGGGTGACACTATCACCCTTGCCATGGCTGACCCGTTGAATATTTTTGCCATTGACCATGTGCAGTTATTTACCGGTTATAAAATCAATCCGATAATTTCTTCCAGCAAGGATATTAACCAGACTATAGAATTGTACTATCCCGATGCTACCGGCGGGGTCATCGATAACCTGGTGCGGGAGATGGCGGCAACTTCCATCGAATTGATTAAGGAAGAAAGGGAAACTCTGCCCAGCGACCAGGAATTGGGCCGTTCCAGCTGGGATGCGCCGGTAATCAAAATTACCAATATGATCGTGCAGGAAGGGGTAAAAAAGAAATCATCCGATATCCTGATTGAGCCTTTGGAAAAGAAATTAAGGATCCGTTTCCGCCTTGACGGTATTTTACAGGAGCAGACCGCCCCTCCCAAGGCAATGCACCCGATGATTATTTCCAGGATCAAGGTCATGTCGGATTTGGATATTGCCGAGCACCGCCTTCCGCAAGACGGCAGGTTCAAGGCGCACCTTTTCGGCAGGGAAATCGATTTTCGCGTTTCTATTTTGCCTTCAAGCTTCGGAGAGAAAGTTGCGATTCGTATTCTGGATAAGACCCAGGCAATGCTCGATATCGAGAAGTTAGGTTTTAATTCGGAGTTTGTCGCTAAATTAAAAAAATTATCCATAATGCCTCACGGGATGATTTTGGTTTGCGGGCCAACCGGCGCAGGAAAGACAACCACGCTTTATTCGGTGTTGAAATTTGTCGATAACCCGGAAAAAAATATCGTTACCGTTGAGGATCCGGTTGAATTCCAGCTGGAAGGGATCAATCAGGTGACGATTAAGCCTGACATTGGCCTTACCTTTGCCAGCGCTTTGCGCTCTATTTTAAGGCAGGACCCGAATGTAATCATGATCGGAGAAATCCGCGATTTTGAAACCGTGGATATTGCCATTAAAAGCGCTTTAACCGGGCATTTGGTATTATCTACTTTACATACCACTACTGCGCAGGGTGCAATCGTGCGTTTGGTAAACATGGGGGTCGAGCCTTTTTTGATTAATTCTTCCCTGATTTGTGTGGTGGCGCAACGTTTGGTAAGAAAAATCTGCGACCACTGTAAAGAAAAATATACCTTGGATAAAGAAGTAGCACAAAACCTTAAATTAGGCATTTCACAAACGCAGTTCTTTAAAGGCAAAGGCTGCCCGCAGTGTTTTAATTCCGGTTACAGCGGTAGGGTGGGGATTGCGGAAATGCTGGTTTTAACGCCAAAGATCAGGGAACTTATTTTGTCCCGCGCGCAGGAGCATTTGATCAAAGAGCAAGCAAGGCAGGAAGGTATGCATACTTTAAGAGAGGATGGAGTGGCAGCGGCGCTGAAAGGCTTGACTACTTTGGAAGAAGTGGTGCGCGTCACCGCTCCCGACGAATAATCCATGCATAGTTTAAGAGAAAGTATTGTCGAAATCTTGATCAAGAGTAAACAGCTGAGCAAAGAGCAGCTGGATAAGGCTATCGAGGCGCAGAAAGCCAAGCAAGCGCCTTTGCGTAAAATCCTCATCCAGCAGAAATTAATTACCGAGGATCAGCTTTTGTCGCTCCTTTCCGAGGAGCTGTTTATCCCGACTTTACATCTGGCAAAATATAAATTCGACCCGGAAATCTTAAGCCTTATCCCGGAGCGCCTTGCCAAGCAATATTCAATTATTCCGCTTTCGCGTATCGGCAACACCCTGACCGTAGCAATGTCGGACCCTTTGAATATTTTTGCGCTCGATGATTTAAAGACACTTACCGGATGCAATATAGATACGGTTTTAAGCTCGGAAACAGAAATCATGCATATGATTGAAACCCAGTATCACCAAGATACCAAGGATATTCAACAGATCCTGGATGAGAGCGGCGAAGGGCAAGGTTCTGATGATACGCAGAGAATTAAGCCCGAGGAGATCGAGCTTTCCAGTGCGATTAAAGAAAGCGAAAAGCCTCCGATTATCAAGATTGTAGAGTTAATGCTTACCCAGGCGCTTAAAAAGCGGGCTTCGGATATCCATATCGAGCCGGAAGAGGATTGTTTGCGGGTCAGGTACCGCATTGACGGCTCTCTGCATGATATTTTGAAACTGCCGAAGAAAAACCAGAATGCAGTGTTGGCGAGGTTAAAAATTATCTCTAATTTGGATATTACGGAAAACCGGCTGCCGCAGGATGGCAGGTTTAAAGTGAAGTTCGAAAACAAGGAAGTGGATTTTCGCGTTTCTGCTTTGCCTACGACTTTCGGGCAAAAGTTCGTTTTGCGTTTGCTGGATAAATCAAACCTTTCGATCGGATTGGAGCAGCTGGGTTTTTCCGACGAGCCAAAGAGGGTTTTTAAAGAAGCGGTGGCAAAGCCATTTGGCATGATCCTGGTTACAGGCCCAACGGGATCAGGAAAATCCACCACTTTGTACTCAGTTTTAAACCAGCTTAATACTCCGGAACGAAATATCATTACTATTGAAGACCCGGTAGAATACCAGATCGAAGGTATTACCCAGGTGCAGGCAAGGCCGGATATCGGCCTGGATTTTTCTTCGGGGCTGCGTTCCTTGCTGCGCCAGAGCCCGGATGTCATTCTTATCGGAGAAATCAGGGACGCAGAAACCGCGGATATTGCGGTAAAAGCGGCATTGACCGGCCAGGTAGTATTATCTACATTGCATACTAATGATGCTATTTCCAGTGTTACGCGCCTGATCGATATGGGGGTTGAGCCGTTTTTAGTGGCGTCGAGCCTGATTATGCTCTGCGCCCAGAGGTTGGCGCGCAAACTTTGCCTGAAATGCAGGAAACCTACGGAGATCAGCCCTGATTTCTTGCAGAAAATCGGTTTTAAGGAAAAAACAAAATTTTATACCGCGCAAGGCTGTTCCTATTGCAATAATACAGGTTTTTACGGAAGAATCGCAATCCTGGAAGTAATTATGATTGATGATGAGATCCGCGACCTGGTGATGCGCAAGAAATCCATCGACGATATCAAAAAATACGCAATCGAAAAACGCGGCATGCGCACCTTAAGGGACGATGCTTTTCTAAAGGTGAAAGATGGGCTAACTTCTCTCGACGAAGCCTTAAGGATAACTACCGAGGAATAATTACAACTTAAGGGGAGAACAACTATGGCAGATCCGAAAATTTTACTGATTAACAATAACAGCGAAATTACCACTTATTTAAAGGCAAAGATGGCTGCGCAAGGGCAAGCCAGTATTTCTTTCTTTGCGGAGCATAACGGCCCGGCAGGAATCGAAACTTTCAAAACCACTGCTTTTGATTTGGTAATTATTAAGTTAGATATGCCTTATTTTGATGCGGCGGAAACCGTGGCGCAATTACGCAAAGTCGATCCCGACGTGGTGATTATCGCTTTAATCGAGCAGGACGACCCGGTGTTGATTAAAACTAACCTCCAGTTAGGAATCTATGATTTTATCAGTTTGCCGATCGATGACAGGAAATTGGATTTTTTAGTGAAGAAAGGGATTGACCTGCATACGATGTCTTTGGCGCACCGTAAGCTGCAGCATAGTATCAGAGAACAGAATTTGTCCCTGCAAAAACAGAATACGCTTTTGGCTAAACGCATCGAAGACTCGACGAAAAATTTAACCCGGCTTTACGAAGACCTGCGCTCTACTTATATGCGCACGATCCGCGCACTCGCCCAGGCAATCGACGCCCGGGATCATTATACGCACAGCCATTCGCAGAATGTCGCGAAATACGCTACGCTTATTTCCGAAGAGATGCATCTTTCTGCCAAGGATATCGAGCTAATCCGGGAAGCCTGTGAATTGCATGATTTGGGCAAAATCGGCATCCAAGATAATATTTTGATCAAACCTGCGGAATTAAACAAGGAAGAATGGGAGCTGATGAAGCGGCATCCTTTGACTGGAGCGCAGATTTTGGAGCCGTTGACTTTTCTGCATGGCGTGATAGAATTAATCCGTCAGCATCATGAACATTTTGACGGTTCGGGATACCCTGATGGCTTAAAAGGAGAGGAGATTTCTTTAGGCGCCAGGATCATTCATCTGGCAGATGCGTACGAAGCGATGACCTCGGCGCGTTCTTATCGAAAAATCCCTTTAACCAAAGAAGCGGCTGTCAGGGAAATCGAAAAACACAACGGAACGCAGTTTGATCCCAAAGTAGTGGAATGTTTCTTGAGGATTGTGGATAAAATATGATCTTCCAATATACTGCTAAAGACAGGAACGGCCAAACCGTAACCGGCACGCTGGAAGTAAACAGCGAAGCGGAAGTTACCGAGTCTTTGCATAAGAAAGAATTGATTATTTTGGCAGTCAAGCAGGCTAAGAAACAAGCTGCGGCAAAAGGAAAAGCCGGAGGCAAGGTTAAACTCGATGACCTGGTAATTTTTTCCCGGCAATTAGCCACCATGATCGATGCAGGTATTCCGGTGGTTCAGGCATTGGGGATTTTGAGCGAACAGATCGAAAATAAAAACCTTCAGGCAGTGGTAGCTGCCGCACGTAAAGATATCGAAGCCGGTTTGAGTTTTTCCGATGCTTTAGCCAAGCATCCGGCGGTATTCTCCGATCTTTTTATCAATATGACGCAGGCAGGAGAAGCTTCGGGTATGTTGGATGAGGTTTTGGATAGGTTGGCAACTTACCTGGAAAAAACCGCAGCATTGACCCGAAAAGTTACCTCCAGCCTGATTTACCCCGCAGTAGTAGTTTCCATGTCGCTTTTGATTACTGCGGTTCTGCTGCTGAAAGTCGTACCTACATTTAAAGGGATCTTTGATATGTTGGGAGGAGAGCTGCCTTTGCCTACCCGCATATTGATTGGCATCAGCGATGTCTTAAAACATTTCTTCCTGCCGGTGGTAGGCGTTTTCGTTGCAGGAGGTTTTCTTTTTAAGAAATATATCAATACTCCAAAAGGGAAGATGCAGTTTGACGGGCAGAAATTGAAAGCGCCGATTTTAGGGCCGCTTTTCCGTAAAGTGGCAGTAGCAAAATTTTCCCGGACATTTTCTACGTTAGTTAAGAGTGGCGTTTCGGTATTAAGCGCCCTGGATATTGTTTCCAAGACTGCCGGGAATAAGGTAGTTGAGCAAGCGATCTCGGATTGCCGTACTTCGGTGCGCGAAGGCGAAAGGATCTCTGCGCCGTTAGCTAAGAGCGGAGTTTTTCCTCCTATGGTTACCAGGATGATCAGCGTAGGAGAGCAGACCGGGCAGTTGGAAAAAATGCTTACCAAAATAGCCGATTTCTACGATGACCAGGTGGATGCCGCGGTTTCCGGCCTAACCAGCATGATCGAGCCTTTGGTTATCTCTTTCCTGGGTATTATCATCGGCGGAATCGTAATCTCACTGTTCCTGCCGATCTTTAAGATTACGCAGCTGATTTCTAAGTAGCGTAATACCCCCCCATAGTGCATTATCATAGACGATAAACACTATGTAATTACATCACTTATAATTTTATTAAAAAAATACTTGACAAAAAACAATTATCTGTTATATTTAATATCCCATCCTTAAAGAAAGGGTAGGCTGTTTAAATTAGTGAATATTAAATACAACAGCATTGACAAATTCGGATAGCAGTTAAAAAACCGACTAGCGGCGTTTTGTAAATTTTAGACGCCCCGGCAGTTGTCGGGGCGTCTTTTTGTTTGCCGCAGAAGGCGGCACACCGAACCATCCTTTAGGTTCGGGTGTCTTATACAATAGATTTAATCACCGTTCTTTTGATAATTGGATAGCCAAGCGTGGCCTTGATAACGCAAGTTATCTGGGTCAATTTCAAGAGGTAAAAAAACAAAAAATCATTAGAGCCGTTATCATAATACTTCGAATAAATTTTTCGGAGAGTTTGATCCTGGCTCAGAGTGAACGCTGGCGGCGTAGATTAGGCATGCAAGTCGAGCGATACTTTGGATGAAAAGGTTGAAGCCGTAAGGCAGATGTCAATTCGTCCGAAGATATAGCGGCAGACTGGCGAGGAACACGTGAGTAATTTACCCTTAAGCCGGGGATAGCTTCGCGAAAGCGGAGGTAATACCCGATGTGCCCTTGATGACGCAAGTTGTCAACGGTAAAGATGGCCGTAAGGTTGTTGGTTAAGGATGAGCTCGCGTCCTATCAGCTTGTTGGTAGGGTAATGGCCTACCAAGGCTTTTGACGGGTAGCTGGCCTGAGAGGGTGGTCAGCCGCATGGGGACTGAGACACTGCCCCAACTCCTACGGGAGGCTGCAGTCGAGGATATTTAGCAATGGGGGAAACCCTGACTATGTGACGCCGCGTGAGGGATGACGTATTTCGGTATGTAAACCTCTTTCGATGGGGAAGAAACTTTGCACTAACAATGCAAACTGACGGTACCCAGAGAAGAAGCCATGGCCAACTCCGTGCCAGCAGCCGCGGTAATACGGGGATGGCGAGCGTTACTCGGATTTATTGGGTGTAAAGGGCAGGTAGGCGTCTCTGTAAGTCAGAAGTGAAATCCTGTGGCTTAACCGCAGAACTGCTTTTGATACTGCAGAGATTGAGGACAGAAGAGGAAAGCGGAATTCCCGGTGTAAGGGTGAAATCTGTAGAGATCGGGAGGAACACCTGTGGCGAAAGCGGCTTTCTGGTCTGTCCCTGACGCTGAACTGCGAAAGCTAGGGGAGCAAACAGGATTAGATACCCTGGTAGTCCTAGCCGTAAACGATGAGCACTAGGTGTTGGGGGGTTACCTTCAGCGCCGTAAG
>JAQUMX010000006.1 GCA_028717885.1 Candidatus Omnitrophota bacterium | reverse complement strand
CCGTGTTTTTTAGCCAATTCATCCATGGTCATTGCTTTAACGAAATCTATGGACCTGCCTATCGAATAAGATTCGAACATATCCTCAAAGGTAAGAATCATGGTTTCTGCCATGCAAGGAAACGCCATTCCTTTGGGAAACCCAAAAGTAAAATGAAAATCCGGGTTGCCAGGAGGTAAAATCGCCCCTCCATCAATAAAAAGAATATCATCCCTTAAGGTATAGTCCTGATCCTTAAAACTTTTTGGGTAAGTGCAATCATAGATTATTGTCCCTTTTTTTACCTTAAGAAGATTGATTAATGGAGCATATTTTCCATTACCTATCAGCACCAAATCAGATTCCAAAATATAATCCGGCTTATCTGTCAAAGCATAAGGCTTGATCTGGGCTTTAAACTTTTTTGCGCCTAAAAATTCCTTAATGCGCTTGTAATTGCTGCTTAATAAATTCATCTTACCGACTTTGTCCTTTAAAGCCTGCAAACAATATGCGCCCACAATGCCCGTAGCGCCTAAAATAGTGATACAGGATTTTTCCGGGTCTTTACCGTTGGATTTTAGCACCTTTAAAATAACTTCCGGGGTAACACCTACGGTATAACTGTTGCCGGTAGTGACCGGAATTTTACACGCCGCAGCAATATCCACACCGTGCCTGCCGTATAAAGCCGCATAAGCCCCTAAACCAATAATCGAAGCGCCTAAATCCTGCGCCAGCCTGCCGGCTTCGACAAATTTCGAAAGCGCAAACTTATCATTCAGATCTTTCATATGTTCGGGGATAAGCGTAACCAGGATCATCAAACCTTCGATTTGCTGGCCGTCAAAATCCGATTTGATGCCGGTTACTTTTTCGCGCTGAAAAGGCGGAAACCATTTGAGCGTACTGGAAATTAACTTTGGATTCTTCTGCTTTAATCCGGGATCGTTAAAGCCGTCAGCAAGGAAATCGATGTCATGAGGATGGAATATAAAAGCAAACTTCTTCATTTTTTTGCCTTGCCTTCCAATTTATTTTTGATGGCGTTAAGCATGCCTTTTAAAGATTTACGTGCCTTCCTCACCAGGATGTTGCCGACAAATTTTTCGAAAGCCGGGATTCCCCAATCGAAATTGGCATTAATCGTGATTTTTGTGCCGTGGGGAGTTTCGTGCAAAACCCATTCGCCCGCATAATTGGTGTAATCGCCTTCAAGCATTTTAAATTTTAAGCTCATGTCTTTATCATTAAACAAATCTTCCTCTGTCCAGCAAATGGCTGCGCCGTCAACTTCAGCGTTCCAGCAGCTGACAAAACGGTTACCTTGTTTTTCGCTGATTTTCAGGCTTTTTACATCACGCATGAAACGCGGGAACTCCTGCATATTCTTGAGTAAATCATAAACCGACTGCCTATCCTTCCTACGCACAATAGTTGAAACTTCGACTTTAGGCATTTTTCGCTCTCCGTTTTTACATTACCGGCGCCTGCGGCACCCAAACCTCAAAGCCATGGCGCACAGCGATGTCCGCGATATCTTCTACCTTGTCCAAATTAGGCGTATCCCCGAAAGCATGGTTAAATTTTTCCTCAAAAGTAAGCAGCATTGCCTGCGCCAAAGACGCAGAAATTATATCCTCCGAATACGGCATCCTGATCAAGCCGCCGTTTATCACCGAAAGCCCGCTTGGTAGATCCTGCCTCTTTGCCAGCTCCTTTGATATGGAAACGTCGCAGATAATAGAGCTGTTTTGAAAATCCTGCGGCTGCAGGAACATCTCCAGCCCTTCATCTATAGAGATAATTATATCCGCGCCTTTAATCGCCTTATTTACCTGCGGCTCAACAGTGACTGAACAGGGATTTAACGCTAAAATTTCTTCCCGGAATTTTATCAATGCCTCTAAATCTGTATCACAGATCACCGTATTATAAACAGAACCGGAAAATTTCTTGGCGCAGATCCGGCCCAACGAACTTAAAGCGCCCAAAATTACCAGCCTTTTACCTTTTAAATCCAGTCCGCGCTGTTTTGCCACGCGGTAAACTGCTTCATACACCGACCAGGCGGTAAAGAGATTTCCGTCGGATAAAGCCAGCCTCATCCTTTTATTTATGCTTGAGGCTCGCCCTTCAAAATCAACAGGGCACCTCTCTACGCCCAGGACTTTCACGCCTGATCTCTGGGCGAGTTCCGCAGCCTCCAGCACTTTTTCAAAACAAAGATCAGCCTGCTGCTGTGCCCCTAATTTCGCGGATAAAAACATACCTTCGATAGTTTTTCCCTGGGCTGAACGCACATTTTTCAGTGCTTCTACCTGCAAAGGCTGTTCTTTATTAAAGAGCTTGGCGAAAAAGCCCCGCGGCTTATCTAAATCAAATGAAAAATTTAAGAATGCGAATGAATTCATTCTTTGTTTACGCAAAAACTACAGCTAAATTTTAGTTTTCGAGAAGTGTTCTTCTACGTTCTTTACCCTGAACGTTGCTTGCCAATTTCTCCTTAATCCAGCGCTCGATGTATTTCTTGTGGAATCTCCAGTCCGTGCCGATCTTGAAAGCAGGAATTTTGCCTTCCCGGGCATACTTATGGACGGTGAGCGGATGCAGATTAAGGTACTCGGCCACTTCCTTAGCTGTCATGATTTCTTTGTCTTTAGCCTTATCCATAATGCACCACCAATTTTGGCATGTTTACGATAATCTTATATATACAAGTAAAACCTTGGATTGTCAATCATTATCGTTATTCGCAGACAGTCTCACAGTTGCCGTAATAGTCGCAGCGGGCAGTGCAGTTTTTGTGCTTACCTGTGGTTGGGTTGTGCTGGCGGGATATAATAGCCTTCGCGCCTTCTCTCCTCTGCTTGCTGGCGCAAAATCTTATTTTCTTTAGCCTCTTGCTTATAGTTCTCCTCTTCCTGGGTAATTTTACGCATCTTGAAATCATAAACCTCATCGTTGATCTCCCCGCGCTTGTAAGCGGAGTTAACCTGTTTGCGCTGATTGTTCCAGGTAGAAGCACAACCGAGAAGTAACAAACTAAAAATAAGGATGCAAGAAAAAGATAACTTGGTATATTTAGAAACCGCCATTAGACGCCACATTATAAGGCACAGAAGAACAAACAGCATCTGCTTCGGGTTGATAGTTATAATCCAAGGAAGGATTGCCTAAATATGCTTTTGCGCTCGCAGAAGCAATTTCGCTTGAATGACATTCCCCTTTTGCAATAACTCCCCCATAAACCCCATCACTATACTCCTGTTGATAAAACCAAGTTGCGTAACCTTCTGCCTGAGGATTAGGAATATCAAAGTATTTATTTGTTTCTGTTACCATATATACGTAAGCTTCACCACGGCCAGCTCTTATGTTTATGTTCCCGCTCATACTTCCTTGCATTCTAAATGAATTTGTACTAACTGTTACTGTGCCTTCTCCGGAAACATCGTACTCTACGGTACTTACACCAAGCGAATAAACTGACCCAGAAATATTTATAAATGGTGAAGAGAATGCTTTACTAAAAATTAGGTGCCCCATATCCCCAACTACTATCCCTGATCCTGCTCCATTTGCTGATGCAGAACCAGTTGGCGAAAGATACCAAAAGTCTTTAAAATCATGAATTGCCCTATCAAAAACAAAAGTTATGACTTTAGTTTCATTTGGAGTAACTGAAATAACCTGTTCTTTAGTCATACCATTAAAAGTTGCCTTAATGGTATGCGTTCCGGAAGTAATTAATTTAGCCTGATTGTGCTGGCTAGGGTATTGCGGAGAAATTCCGAGAGGCATAGTATCGCAAAAAATTTTGGCCCTATAATTATAAGCATTTCCCTTCATACCATCAATACTGTTAATTTCTATACCTTCTGGATTATGGCAATGCACAATAACATAGGCGTCAGTTGTAAGAGTAACCTTTACAAATACATCTTTTATATCTGATTCATTTTCAGCAGGATTCTTGACTGAACAGGAAATTTTGTAAGTGCCGGGGCCAGGAAAAGTAATCGGCTGATTAAATTCTGCTACCGGGGAATCAGGATTATTAGGGACCCAGGACAAGGTAGGTCTAACTGAATTTACCCTATATTCATCTAAAACGGACGAATTATCATCTGTTCTTATAATCTTGATATGGAGCTTACTGTCAGCGGGTAAGTACTCTTTATAGACTAACCCCTGAAGGTCAGTTGAGGGCTCGTAAATTTCAGTAATAACATCTGGGTTAGGATAGGTAATATTAATTTCGCAAGCAGGATCGAGGAATTTGAGAAGCGGATTGTCTCCGGAAACAGAAGCTGCAGGCTCGTCCCAATGAAGAGCATTAATTGTTCTCTGATCTTTTAATACCAATACGTTTTTACCTAATTGGTTCTCCAAAGAGACAATCGTATCACCTCCATTAAAAGATGAAAAATGTTTTCCAGCTATAACAAAATGGGCAATGCTGTTTGGGTAATGGTCATTAAGCTCATCAATGAATCCGCTACCTGTATCAGTTTCATCCATATCCCAAACTGCATCACCATCAATATCAATTAATTTTTTTTGTTCTAGGTATTTATCCATATTTTCAATTTGAGATGGAGATAGCCAGCCATGTGCAGGAATATAAACCCCCCATCTTCGATTCCTATGCAAAAAAACGGCATTGGTGGCCCATTGAGAACCTAAATTAGGTGTCCCAATCAGTATAACCTTTTCAATTTTTTGGGCTGTATAACCATAATTCTTCAGATATTGTCTTGCAGCCAATCCTCCCATAGAATGAGCGACTAATATAACTTTTTGGGAAGAATTGTCTGCATTTTGGTAATATTGTCTTAAAGTTTCTATGGCTGAATTCAATTTATCGGACCACCCCTGATCCCCTGGATTTCTCTGACCAGTTAAAACATAATGGTCTCCGGCTCTATAGGTATCTACTGAACTATTACAATTAACTAGTCCTGGGCCAAAATCTATAACTTCGAGATATGGAAAATGTGTAGCCGGTAATACTGTAGGATCGGAATCATAACCTGAGTAATATTTCGAAAAATAGTCACGAAAACTTGCGGTTACTTGATCCCAAGTATGCGGATTCCCGCTAGCAAAACCATGTAAAAATAAAATTGGAGCAGGCCTATAGACATCTGAATCATTCCAGTTTTTTGAAACTTGAGCAAAACATGATGATAAAAATAATAAACTCAAAGCTATATAACTAATAATTATAAGGTAGAATTTTTTTATAAGTTTTTTCATTATTTTTCTATCTTATCGAATGTTCCATCAAAATCAGAATCAATTTCTTTCTCAATGATTTTATTATTCTTATAATATTCTCGAATGTCAACCTCTCCGTCAAAATTAGTATCATAATCAACTCTTATTAATTTATCATTAGCATCATAATATGCCCATCTATCGGTTTTTCCGTCATTATTTGTATCAATTTTCCACACACCTTCTTTTTTTGCTTGTACTTGCCTTTTGCTAATAAAATCTTGGACCGGAATATAAACGAAAAATCCAATTATCAAAACAATAATGGACATCAAGACTAACAACCAATATTGATATTTCTTCGCAATATTTCCTATTATTAAATATTTAAAAAAGAAATAGAAAAATAATCCAACCAAGAAAGATAAACCTATTCCTATATAAAATTGACCACTTGCCATAAAAAAAACTATGTCTACTAATGCTAAAACTCCATATGAAGGAATAAAAAGCCTTAATGGTAAAATCAAATAAAAACCTAGAAAAAAAGCTACACCTATTATTAAGCTTGCCTTTAATGCAATACGGTTCATATTTTATCCTTTCCCCTATTGTTGTTCTGGATCAAAATCTGTATCGTTTAAGCCGATATTTACTTGTTGGTTCTCGTAGCTTGCAGTATCGATTAAATTTCCTGATTTTAAAACTGGAGTTTTTTGCATTTTCTTTACAACCCACGCTCCATTAGGCATCTGCTGAGATTCGACGGTTTCGATAGTCTGTAGCAATTCTGATTGGCCGGAGGTATTCTGCTTATATAAACAAGACTTCTTCAATAATCCTTTCTTATAATCAATATATAACTCTAATTTCGAGTAAAGATTATTCTGCTCTTTAGGAACGGCGTCAAAAGTCACGACGAAATTGACTAAATCCGACTTTTCTGTGTTTTTCGTAACCGTATGGTTATCTAAGAAATTACTCTGGTTATAATACAAGTCCATTTGGCTAAATTGCGCACTATTGATTCCTGCTTCATTCAGAAGATCAACCGGCTGTACTATTTTATTTATTGTATCTATCAAATACATATTAGAGCCATTCATAATATTAGCTTCGACCTTAGTTAAACGTGTGGCATCAGAGAAAGAATCAGTCCTCTCTTTGCTCGGCGCTTTAAAATAATATTTACAGTAATCTGTTTGTCCAAAAGGCTCGCCGTTAAGAGTTGAGGTTAAGGTCATATCTGCGGTTAAGTCAGAGACTAAAGCATAATTATTGGCTACTTTCTGCAAGATCTCTTCTACGCTTGGATTGAGCACGCGTAAGCTAATGGTTTTTGAGTCCGTGCCTCCTTTGTTATCCCGCACTTCGCATAAAACGCTGTTTAAGCCAAGGTCAGAAGTTTGAGTAACCCAGGCATAAGTATTTGCGCTTGACCACGCCTGCTTAACTGTGCCGGCAATAGAGAATTGGTATTCCAATACATCATTATCGCTATCTGTAGCAATAACAGTAATATTGACATTAGCGCCCAGGAGGATATCCGAATTATCTTCAGGAACTACATTTGTAATCTGCGGATTAGTATTAATCTGTGTCGAAAGGCTAAAATCATCGAACCAGGCTGTGCCTCTACCTGCGCTAAAATAAACACACGGCTGAATGGATTTTATCCCCCTGGTAAAGGTTTTAATGTCTTGCTTTTCAATCCAATCAAAAGTGCCGGAAGGGAATCTTTGGTCAGCGTAAAAGGCCTTGGAAGAATTATTATCAAAAACTACCCTGAAGTACATTGCCACTATAGAATTAGCAGAAATGCTTGCGCCTTTTGCCCAAACCGAAGCCTTAAATTGTTTTGGGTATGGCTTACTAAACTTAACAACATCCCCTTTCCAATAGGAAACTCGCGGCAATAAATTAATGATCTCCAAAGAACGCGCTCCGGAATGAAAATTATCTGCAGCATAAAGCGCTTTATTTGAGGATGTAGTATAAGCAGCCCAATTAAGGGGCTTGCCTTCCTCCATATTCGGATTCAAAGCATAATTATTGGAGCCGTTCGTGCCAATAGATAGGTCATCGAACCAGGCTGTACCGATGCCGCCGGAAAAATAAAAATAGGGCTGGAAGGATTTTACCGACTTGGTAAAAGTTTTATTTAAACTCACCTGTGTCCAATTATAGGTGCCGGAAGGAAACCTTAAGTCACTAATAACCTGCCTCCTGCCGTCTGTAAAGGTTACTACCAGGTTTAAAAAAACCGCGCCTGTAACCGAAATATTCTCTCCTTTTACCCAGGCGGAATAATAGATTTTTTTGGGCCGAGATCCTGATTTAAAAGTATAGCGATTACCTTTCCAATTGGAAATACCGGAAACCGTATTGATGATTTTTAGGGAACGCGCAGCGGAATGATAGCTGTCAGAAGCGTAAAGCGCTCGATTGGCAGTTTTGTTCACAGAACTGGTCCAGGCTGTAGGGGACCCTTGTTCCATGTCCGGATTTTTGATCAGATTGTCGGCAAAAGCAAAAGATGAAAAAGAAAAGAAAATTAAAAATAAAAAAAGCTTAGCTTTAATAGGCATTGGCCTATCCTTCTTCTATATTTGCCAATAACTCCCCAACATGAGCAATGTCGCCTTCCTGCATCACGATCTGAGAAAGCGTACCTGTTACCGGGCTGGGTAAATTGAAAGTGGCTTTGTCAGTGGTCAGCTCAACTAAATCGTCCTTTTCCTTAACCTTATCGCCCTCTTGGAAATACCAATAGGAAACTGTAGCTTTTTCGATTCCTTCACCTAACTCCGGCAACATTACTTTTGTCATAGCAGGCCCCTTTCATCTTCTCAATCAGGTTATTCTTGACTTCATCAACTTCAATACTTCTGCCTAAGATTTCTTCCAATGTTGTCATTTCTATATTCATACCGCACGGCCGGATTAAATTAAAACCTTCCAATCCATGCGGCTTAATATTCAGGCTTACCCCGTGAAAAGTAATCCAGTGCCGGATAGCAATACCGATAGAGGCAATTTTTCTCTCGCCGGACCAAACGCCGGTTAAGCCGGATTTCCTTTGCAAGAAGCATCCGCAATCAACACAACTGTCAATAATCACTTCTTCCAATTCCCGCAAAAACCAATGGATATCTTTTTTTAAGTACGCTAAATTAAAGACTGGATAAAGCGTTAATTGCCCGGGATAGTGAAAAGTTGCGTCTCCTCCGCGCTCGATTTCAAAAATTTCGACATTACGCCGCCTTAATTCTTCGCAAGAAGCTAAAATATTCCCCTTCTTAGCGCTTCTGCCTAAGGTAATTACCGGATGATGCCGACAGGTGATTAAGGCAAAATTAAATTCGCCGGATTTAACCTGCGCAAAAACCTGATGCTGAAAATCCCAGGCGCTTTTAAAATCAACCAGGCCTAAATCGAATATTCTTACTTCCATAATTTAACTTATGGCTTCGTGTATGGCTTCTGAAATCGTCGGATGCGCAAAGATAGTTTCGCGGATTTGAACTAGCGTAAGCTGGCAAGAAACTGCTAAAGTCAGAGTAGCGATCAATTCTGTGGCGCGCGGGCCGATAATGGAGGCGCCGAGAATTTTATCAGTTTTAGAGTCGGAGATGATTTTAATGAACCCATCGGTTTCCTCAAGGATACGCGCCATCCCTGAAGCGAGAAAATCAAACCTATTGACTTTTACCTCTATGCCTTTGGCTTTTGCCGCTTCTTCGTTTAAGCCGACACTGGCGATTTCGGGGCTGGTAAAAATACAATTCGGCACATTCGGATTGTCAGCTTTCTGCAGAGCATTTGGCTGGGCAATATTGTGCGCGGCAATTTTTCCCTGGTAAGCTGCGTAATGCGCTAACATAATCTTTCCGGTACAATCGCCTGCTGCGTAGATATTGGGAATATTCGTACGCAGGTATTCATCTACCACAATGCGATTTCGCTCAAGGATCACCCCGGCTTTTTCTAAATTTGGTACAACCGGAACCCTCCCTACACAAACTAACACCAAAGAAAAATCTTTTAGGTTAATTGTGGTTGCGTCAATTGCGGTGTTAACCTTGATCCCCTTTTTTTTAAAAATGTTTTCCAGCTTTTTGGCAATTTCTCGTTCTTCATTAGGCAATAGCTGCGGCATTTTTTCGGCAATCGTGACTGCAGTTCCTAAATGATTGAACAAAGAAGCGAATTCACAGCCGATTACTCCTCCTCCTACAATCAAAAGCGAGCGCGGGATCTCATCTTTTAAATTCAAGATCTCATCGCTGGAAATTATTTTTTTCCCATCAAACTCCAATCCCTTGATCTGAACCGGCTTTGAGCCGGTAGCAATCAGCAGGGATTTCGTGGTTAGGGTTTTCTCGGAGATTTTTACTTGAGTAGAGGATAGAATTTCCGCTTCACCAGAGAGCAGATCAATGCCTTTGAGGCTAAAGGTAATCCCCTGGCGCAACTGTGTAATAATCTGCTCTTTACGTTCCTGAAGCTTGTAGAGATTTAAACCGGTACATCTGGAGAGTTGAAAAACCTTGGCGCTATTGATTAAAGATTTGGTAGGAATACATCCGCGGTTAAGGCAAGTACCGCCAACTTCGCCTTTTTCTACCAGTGCTGTTTTTAGGCCGGCTTTTTTAGCTTCAAGCGCTGCATTAAAGCCTGCCCAGCCTGCACCGATAATAATCAGGTCGTAATCCATCGTTTAAGTTTAGATGGTTAAGTTTTTATATTGTTCCTTAATTTGATCCGCTGCTTTAAGAAGGGCTTCGGTTTCCTGTTTATTCAAATCTAATTTAATAATTTCCTCAATGCCATTATTGCCTAAACGCACCGGTACTCCGATACAGAGGTCTTCTAATCCATATTCGCCGTTTAAGTAGGCGCAGGCGCCGATAGTACGCTTCTCATCCTTGGCAATGATTTTTACCATTTGCGCAATTGCCGCAGAAGGAGCATAAAAAGCGCTGCCGCTGCCTAATAATGAAACAATTTCTTTTCCGCGGTCAAAAGTACGCTGCACTAACTCATTAATTTTATCTTCGCCGATAAATTCATCCAACGCCACACCTTTAATATTGCTAAAACGCGCTAAAGGCAACATCCCTTCTCCGTGGCCGCCGATTACCATTGCCTCTACATCAGCACTGGAAACCTTTAATTCCTGGCTAATGAGATTTGCAAACCTTGCAGCGTCAAGGCTGACTCCCATGCCAATTACCCGGTTCGCTTTAAAGCCGGTTACTTTCAATGCCAGGTAAGTCATAATATCCAGCGGATTAGTAACAATAATAAGGATTGCCTTGGGAGAGAGTTTTTTTAAATCCAGGCAGATACTTTTTAAGATCGCGGCGTTTTTATTTAAAAGGTCCTCGCGGGTCATTCCGGGTTTTCTTGCCAAGCCGGCTGTAACCACCACAATCTCCGAATCTTTTACTGCTGCGAAATCCTCGGTGCCTGTAATATGGTAATGATGTTTTAGAATCGGGCGAGCGTCGTCCAAATCAAAAGCTTTTCCCTGTGCTAAGCCCTTAGCGATATCAATTAAAAAAATATCGCCTATACCCTCCTGGGCAAGGCGCATAGCTGCAGTTCCGCCGACATTTCCGGCACCGATAATAGAAATTTTCATGGTTCGACTCGTTTCACTCGCGCACCATGACCCTAAACAAAGTTTTGCGGAAGGTCATGTTAGTTTCGCAATGATTGCGTCAGCCATTTCCCGTGTGCCTACACTGGTAGGATCGTTACGGTCAGGCTTTAAATCGTAAGTAACGGATTTACCTTCTGCTAACACTGCCTTTACCGCCGCTTCTAATTTGTCTGCGGCTTTTTCTTCTTTGATATGGCGCAGCATCAACACTCCGGAAAGAATCATTGCCGTAGGATTAACTTTATTCTGGCCGGTATATTTGGGAGCAGATCCATGTACCGCTTCAAAAACCGCTGCCTCTTCTCCGATATTTGCGCCCGGAGCAATACCTAAGCCTCCGATCAATCCGGCACAAAGATCGGAAAGAATATCTCCGTAAAGGTTAGGCAATACCAACACATCGTAATTGTGCGGCTTCTGCACCAGCTGCATGGACATATTATCTACCAGGCCTTCTTCAAAAACTACCTTTCCTTCATATTCTTTTGCCACTTCGCGGGCAACTTTCAGGAAAAGGCCATCGGTAAATTTCATGATATTTGCTTTTTGAATGGCAGTAACTTTTTTCCGGTTATTTTTTAAGGCATATTCAAAAGCAAAACGCACGATCCTCTCGGAAGCGGTCTTGGAAATCGGCTTAATTGAAATCCCGGAATCCGGGCGAATTTTCTTTTTGCTGTATTTTTCTATTTGCTCAATCAGATTTATCGTTTCCGACTTACCTTCCTCAAACTCAATCCCTGCGTATAAATCTTCGCTGTTCTCACGCACAATCACCAAATCAATATCGCGGTAATTGCTTCGCACACCGGCGTATGATTTTGCCGGGCGCACGCAGGCAAATAAATCCAAAGCATGGCGAATAGCAACATTCACCGAGCGAAAACCCGTGCCGATAGGCGTAACAATCGGCCCCTTTAACGCGACTTTATTCTTTTTGATCGAAGCAATCACGCTATCCGGTAAAAGGCTTCCTTGTTTTTCCAAAGCCAATTGCCCGGCAATTGCTTCTTCCCATTCGATTTTTACTCCGGTAGCGTCGATACACCTTCTGGCTGCATCTGCTACTTCCGGCCCGATCCCGTCACCGGGGATTAAAGTTATTTTATGCATCTTAAACCTTAAGCTCTTTATATTTCTTGATATAATTCACCACTCCGCCTTCTTTTAATAATTCCTGCATAAACGGAGGCAAAGGCTTGATTTTATATTCTTTATTTTTGGTTAAATCTTTTACCACCCCGTGATCAAGGTCAATTTCCAGCTCGTCCTGTTCGTCGATCTTAACAGTATCTAATTCGATCAAGGGCAGCCCGATATTAAAAGCATTGCGGTAGAAAATCCGCGCAAAAGAAGTAGCTACACAAGCAATAATCCCGGATTCTTTAATTACCAAAGGAGCCTGTTCACGCGATGAGCCCATGCCAAAATTATTTCCTGCGACCAAAACAGTTTTACCGGGGACAATCTTTTTAGGAAACTCCGGGTCAATATCCTCCATAATATGCTTTGCCAGTTCCTTCATGTCAGTAATGGCGAATTTATAACGGCCGGAAATAATAAAATCAGTATTGATATTATCGCCTAGTTTAACTGCCTTGCCGGATAATTTCATAAGTGCTTGAATTCCTCTGCGTTTTTAACTTTTGATAAAGCGGCGTCCAAGGTGATAATTCCCTGCTGGAATAAATCTTTTAATGAGCGGTCCATGGTTTTCATCCCGAATTGGCTGCCGGTTTGCATTGCCGTAGGGATCTGCTCGATCTCCTGCTCGCGGATCATATTCCTGATGCCAGGGGTTGCCACCATGATTTCACAGGCAAGCACGCGCCCCTTTCCGGCTGCGCGCGGGAGCAACAACTGGGAAACCACCCCTTGCAAACAGTCTGCCAACTGCAATTTTACCTGCGTTTGCTGGTGCGGCGGGAATACGTCAATAATTCTTTCGATTGTCTGCGGCGCATCCGGGGTGTGCAAGGTAGCTAAAACCAAGTGGCCGGTTTCTGCAGCGGTAAGTGTGGTAGAAATAGTTTCCAAATCGCGCATTTCGCCTACAACGATAACATTGGGGTCCTGACGCAAAGCGTGCCTTAATGCTTCGGAAAAAGAATGCGTATCCGCGTAAACTTCCCTTTGTTTAATCACGCTCTTCTTGTTTGTAAAAACAAACTCGATCGGGTCCTCGATAGAAATAATCAATGCTTCTCTTTCCTGATTGATTTGCTCGATTAATGCAGCCAAGGTTGTAGTCTTTCCTACGCCTGTAGGGCCGGTAACCAAAACCAGGCCGTTAGGCTTACGCGCTAATTCCGCGAGCATAGGAGGCAACCCTAATTCATCGGTGCTGGGCACGGTAATCGGCACGCGCCGGAATGCCACTTCCACACACCCTTTTTGCATATGTATATTGGCGCGGAAACGGTCCATCCCGGGAAATGCCAGGGAAAAATCCAGCTCTAAATTTTTTTCGAATAATTCTTTTTGCGGGTTGGAGAGCACGCTATAAACCATGCGTTTTAAATCATGGCGGTTCATTACCGGGAATTCCGTGCGGATCAATTTCCCGTCGATACGCAGGATCGGCGGCTCATTTTCGGTAAGGTGCAAATCCGAAGCTTGTTTCTCGATACAAAGCATTAACAGGTCTTTGATCTCCATGGTCGACCCCCCTACTTTAGAAACATCTTCTCGGATCATTTATCCTCCCTTTGATGACCGACGCTGCGACGGTTGCCGGTGATGCCAAATAAATAAAGCTATTGGGATTACCCATCCTGCCTTTAAAATTCCTGTTGGCGCTGGAAATTACTACTTCTCCGTCTGCCGGAACGCCGTTATGCGTGCCTACGCATGGGCCGCATCCGGGTGAAACAATCACCGCACCTGATTTGACAAAAATATCGACCAGGCCTTCTTTTAATGCCTGCAAATAAATTTCCCGCGATGCCGGGGCGATAATAAACCGCACTCCGGGAAAAACTTTCTTTCCTTTTAAGATTTTAGCGGCAATTTCTAAGTCTTCCAGCCTGCCGTTAGTGCAAGTACCAAGATAGCCTTCCTGGATTTTAACGTCTTTAAGGGCAGTTACGCTTACTGCGCTATCTACATTATGAGGCCTGGCTACCTGCGGTGTCAAGCGGGAAATATCGTATTCCAGGACTTGCGCATAATGCGCATCTTTATCTGCGGCAATTTTCTTGATTTTATTCGCCGGCACTCCGCGCGCTTTCAGCCAATCAACGGCCTTTTTATCCACCGGCATAAACCCGGCTTTTGCGCCCATCTCTACTACCATGTTGCAAATGGTAAGGCGCGCATCCATGCTTAAATTATCGATTACCGGGCCGGAAAATTCTACTGCTTTGTAAGTAGCCCCGTCTGCTCCAATACTGGTAATAATATGCAGGATGATATCTTTGGCAAAAATACCCTTAGGAATTTTTCCTTTAACGATAATTTTGATTGTTTCCGGGACCTTAAACCAGTTTTTTCCCGTAGCAGCGGCAATTGCCAGGTCAGTTGAGCCAACACCCGTAGAAAATGCGCTTAATGCGCCGTAAGTGCAGGTATGTGAATCAGCTCCCAGTACTAAATCTCCGGGGAGGATTTTTCCCGAAGCGGGAATTACCTGGTGGCAGACTCCGCAGCCGATATCATAAAGAAAAACTTTATAATCCTGGGCAAACCCGCGCATCTTTTTATGCACGCGAGAAACGCCTTCGCTGGGAGATGGCGCGCTATGGTCAATCACCATACAAAAGTTAGTTTTTAAGGAATCCGCGCCCAGCTCTTTGACCCGGTCAATAATAATCGAAGAAGTGCCGTCCTGTCCGAAAGTAAAATCTACTTTGCAAATTGCAAAATCTCCGGCTGAAAGGCCCTTGCCGGAGTGGCTGCTTAAAATTTTTTCCGCGATTGTCTTACCCATTAAAGTTTTTTCAACCACTCCTCTATCCTGTCCAAGCCTTTTTGTAATTGTTCCATACTGGTAGCAAAACTGATACGCATATAATCATCCCTGCCAAAACCATTTCCGGGGATTACCGCCACCATCGCCTCATCCAATAAACGGGTAGCAAAGTCCAAAGACTTTAATTTTGTTTTGGAAATATCGCAAAAAATATAAAAAGCGCCTTCCGGGACAACCGGGCTAACCTTAGGCATGGCGTTTAAACGCTTGATGCAATAATTCCTGCGCCTTAGAAATTCCAAAGTAATCTTTTTGGCAAATTCGCCGTTATCATTTAACGCTGCTACGGCTGCTTTCTGGCTGATCGAAGACGGGCAGGATGTAGTATGATCCTGCAATTTAGAAATCGCATCCACAATATCCTGCGGGCCTGCCAGATAGCCGATCCTCCATCCGGTCATGGAATAGCTTTTGGAAATGCCGTTTACCGTAATCGCCAGGTCATTAATATCTTTGCCTAAAGAGGCAATCGAGATGTGTTTTGCCGAATCATAGATAATCTTTTCGTAGATCTCATCGGAAATCACAAAGATTTTTTTCTTTACGCAAAGCTGGGCGATTTGTTTTAGCTCCTGCTCGGAATAAACACAACCGGTTGGATTTGACGGGCTGTTCAGGATAAGGATTTTCGTTTTTGGGTTAAGGCAGCGCTCCAGATCTTCGATTGTCATTTTGAATTTATTTTCCGGGCGGGTCTTGACAAATTTAGGCAAGCCTTCGCAGAGATTAACCATCTCCGGATAGCTTACCCAGTAAGGGCAAGGAATCAGAACTTCGTCACCGCGGTCAATCAAAACAAAAAGAATATTAAAAATAGAGTGCTTTGCCCCGCAGGAGACTACAACTTGCGAAGGATTGTAATCCAGGGAATTTTCTTTTTTGAATTTTTCGGAAATGGCTTTTTTTAATTCCGGCGTGCCGGTGGTTGGAGTGTATTTGGTAAAGCCGCTGTTGATTGCCTCTATTGCAGCGGCTTTTACGAAATCAGGAGTGTCAAAATCAGGCTCGCCGGCTCCGAAACTAACGATATCCCGGCCTTCTGATTTTAATTTCTTTGCTTTACTGGTAATGGCGAGCGTCGAGGAAGGATTTATTTTTTTTAAGCGCTCTGCCAACCGTGTATCTATGCGCATGATCGTTAATATCCGTTAACGACAATTTTTATAAAGAATCGCGTTCTTTCTTAAATATGCCGCGAATGCCGCCTAAGAATTTCTTCGGCGGTTTTTTCTCTGATCCGGGCTTTTCTTTTTCTTCCGGAGCATGCTTATGCGGCGCGGGTTTTTCTTTTTCCGCGTGCGGGTGTTCATGTTCGTGCGGCTGCCCGGAAACCGGCTCTTCCTTGGATTTCTCTTCTTTCTTGATTTTCTTCGGTTCTTTTTTCTTTATTTCCGTTAACTCAAGAATAACGATTTCCGCATTATCTCCACGCCTTTTGCCAATATCCAGAATCCTGGTAAAGCCGCTCGCGCGGTTGGCAAAACGCGGGCCGATCTCGTTAAATAAAAGAGAAACCAGCTGATGGTCATTTAAAATCCGATTAGCCTGCCTTTTTGCCGCCAGAGAATTTTCTTTTGCCAGGCTGATCAGTTTTTCTACCAAAGGCTTGACTGCTTTTGCCCGGACCTTGGTGGTCTTAATGCTCTGATAAACCAAGATACTTCTTGCCAGGCTCTTTAAAGTTGCAGCACGCCAGCTGGTAAAACGGTTGAATTGTAGCCCTGCTTTTGCATGTCTCATTTTTTTAAGCCTTCTTTATTTTTTTCGGGTCAACCTGCATCCCTAAAGTTAAGCCCATGCCGGCAAGCAGTTCCTTGATTTCTGTGAGGGACTTTTTGCCGAAGTTCTTGAAGCTTAACATTTCATCTTCGCTCTTTTTCACTAATTCAGCGATAGTCTTGATATTAGCTTCCCTTAAGCAATTGGAGCTGCGCACGGAAAGTTCCAGCTCGGAAATCGGCAGCCTCAGTTTTTCATAGAGTGCTGCTTCTTCCTTAGTCATCTCTGGCTCCTCTTCGATTTCTTCCGGCAATTGGCCGAAGCTGACGAAGATATCCAGATGGCGCTGTAAAATATTGGAAGCATACAATAAAGCATCTTTCGGAGAAATGGCCCCGTTAGTCCAGATTTCCAAGACCAGTTTGTCATAATCCGTCCTCTGCCCAACACGGGTATTCTCGATAGAGAAATTCACCTTTTTTACCGGGCTAAAGATCGAATCAATGGCAACTACCCCTAAAGCCTGGCCTTCTTTTTTATTCGAATCTGCCGGCACATAACCGCGGCCGCGCGCAACCTCCATCTCCATGTTGAATTTTGCTTCTTTTGTAAGAGTTGCGATATGCAGGTCCTGGTTGATTATCTCGATAGTCTCGTCGCTTTCGATATCCTTTGCCTTGATATCGCCTTTGCCATTCTTCTTGATATAGATAGTTTTCGGGATCTTGGAATGGGAATTTAAAACCAGGGATTTGATATTCAGGATGATCTCCGGGATATCTTCCAAAACGCCGGGGATCGAGGAGAATTCGTGGCTGACTCCTACGATTTTTATGCTCGTCACGGCGCTGCCTTCGATCGAAGACAATAAAACCCTTCTTAAGGAATTACCTAAAGTAACGCCATAACCCCTCTCAAAAGGAGCGGCAAAAAACTTACCATAAGTATTAGTATATGTGGTCTCGTCACATTCTAATCTTTTTGGTAGCTGAAAATCTCTCCATTTTATACCCATTTTCTTCTCCCTTATGATAAACGGTTGTAAAGATTACTTGGAATACAATTCGACGATCAACTGTTCCTGGATGGTCATCGGAATATCTTCTTTTTCCGGCAACCTTAAAACCTTGCCCTGTAATTCCTGGGAATTAAATTCCAGCCACTTCGGGATATCGCGGTCTTTGCTTAGTTCCAGGTTTTCCCTGATTTTCTTTTCCGATTTTTCTTTTGCTTTGACCGTAATCACGTCGTTAGCGTCGATCAAATAAGACGGGATATTGACCCTGCGGCCGTTTACATAAACGAAATTATGCCGCACGACCTGGCGCGCCTGCGCGCGGGAAACCGCCATCCCTAAACGGAAAATCACATTATCGATCCTGCGCTCCAATAATTGCAGCAGGACCCTGCCGGTAACACCTTTGGTTTTGGTGGCAATGGCAAAATATTTACGGAATTGTTTTTCCATGACTCCGTACATTCTTTTTACTTTTTGCTTCTGCCTTAACTGCAACCCGTAGTTAGAAAGCTTCTGCCTTCTGGCTTCGCCGTGCTGCCCCGGGGCAAATGCGCGCTTGGTAACCGGGCATTTTTCCGTGTAGCATTTCGGGCCTTTTAAAAATAATTTTTCCACTTCCCGGCGGCACAACCTGCAAACTGCGTCTGTGTATCTAGCCATCTATTATACTCTCCTCTTTTTCTTCGGACGGCATCCGTTATGCGGAATAGGAGTGACATCTTTGATGGAAGTTACCGTAAGGCCTGCGGCAGCCAATGCGCGGATTGCCGATTCGCGGCCGAATCCCGGCCCCTTAACCCGGACTTCCACTTCCTTGATTCCGATTTCCTTCGCTTTCCTGGCTGCATCAGTTGCGGCAACCTGGGCGGCGAAAGGAGTTGATTTTTTGCTTCCGCCGTAACCGACAATCCCCGGCGCCGACCAAGCCAGGCAGTTGCCCTGCTTGTCGGTAATCGTAATAATCGTATTATTAAAACTGGCTTGAATATGCGCAATGCCAGAGGTTACTCCCTTGGCTATTTTCTTCTTCTTTGCCTTATCTTTAGTGGCCATAAAACTTAATTCCTCCTTGCATACAAATGCACACCGGCCTATCCATTAAGGCCGCGTGTTATTTACCGGCCGGCTTTGCTGCTGCAGGCGCTGACTTTTTAGGTGCGGTATCCGCTTTCTTGATTACCGCCATACCGCCTTTACGCGGGCCCTTACGTGTCCTGGAATTTGTACGCGTACGCTGCCCTCTGCAAGGAAGGCCTTTTTTGTGGCGCGAACCTCTCCAGGAACCGATATCGACTAATCTCTTGATATTCTGCGAAATGTCACGGCGTAAATCTCCTTCTACGCGGTAACCTTTCTGAATGATGTTGGTAATGCGCAAAATCTCTTCTTCGCTTAAATCCTTTGCCCGCTTATCGGGAGAAATCTGCGCTTCTTTAAGGATGTTGTTTGCTAAAGACCTGCCCACGCCGAAAAGATAGCACAGGGCGATCTCAATTCTTTTTTCCTTCGGGATGTCCACACCTAAAATTCTTGGCATATGTTTTATCCTTGTCTCTGCTTGTGTTTAGGATTGGTGCAAATAACGCGCACCACCCCTCTTCTCTTGATAATTTTGCAACGGTCGCAAATTTTAGTTACTGACGCTTTTACTTTCATTTTATTTCACCCTAAATGTTATTCTGCCGCGGCTTAAATCATAAGGAGATAATTCCAACTTTACTTTATCCCCCGGCAGGATCCTGATAAAATTCATGCGCATTTTTCCCGAGACATGCGCCAAAACCACGTGCTCGTTTTCCAGCTGTACCTTAAACATCGCGTTGGGTAACGCTTCTAAAACTACACCCTCTGTTTCAATCAGTTCTTCTTTAGGCATCGTCTCTCGTTAAGATTTCCGGGCCGCTTTCGGTGATTGCCACGGTATGCTCAAAATGTGCTGAGGGCCGCCTATCCGCAGTGACTGCGGTCCAGCCATTCTCGAGGATCTCGCATTCCCAGGTCCCCATATTCACCATTGGCTCAATGGCAAATACCATTCCGCTCTTTAAGACCGGCCCCCTGCCTTTCATTCCAAAATTCGGGATCTCCGGTTCTTCGTGCAGGTTGCGGCCGATCCCGTGCCCGACAAATTGCCTGACTACGGAAAAGCCGTTCTTCTCCACGTAATTCTGAATCGCGTATGAAATATCAAAGAGATGATTTTCCGGCACTGCCTGCTTGATCCCCTCCGAAAGGGCGGCTTTCGCCACTGCCATCAGTTTTTTTACCCGGCTGTCTAGCTTGCCTACGCCTAAGGTAAAAGCTGCGTCGGAAAAATACCCTCGGTAATTTAAACCGAAATCTACGCTGACAATATCCCCGTCCTGAATCACCCTGCCGCTGGGGATGCCATGCACCACTTCTTCGTTCAAAGAAACGCAGGTACTGGCAGGGAAACCTTTATACCCTTTAAATGCCGCCAGGACTTTCTCACTAAGCAATAAATCTTCCGCTAATTTGTCAATTTCTGCTGTGGTTATCCCCGGCTTGATTGCCTTTTGCAGGGCTTTAAGAATCTTCCCCAGGATCTTTCCTGATTCTCTAAGCATCAGTAAATCTGCTTTAGACTTTAGGAGTATCATTCTCTTTCGAGCGCCGGATAATTTCCTCTAATACCACATTGGCATCCTGGTCGGAATCAACCCGCACCAGTTTTCCTTTAGACTTATAATATTCTATCAAAGGAGCAGATTCTTGCTGGTAGACCTGAAGGCGTTTTTTAATCGTCTCTTCTTTGTCATCCTGCCTCTGATACAAGCTTGCGCCACAGGCATCGCAAACCATATCTTTTTTCGGAGGCATATTGGTCTTATGAAAGTTGGCGCTGCATTTACTGCAAACAAGCCTTCCGGACAAACGCTGCACCACTATTTTTTCACTGGTATCCAGGTAAAAAACTTTGTCGATCTTGTATTGTTTTTCTTTTAAAAGAACGTCGAGTGATTCCGCTTGTTTTAAAGTGCGCGGATAACCATCGAGGATAAAACCTTTTTTCACATCTTCCTGGTTAAACCTCTCGCTTAACATCGAGGTCACCAGCGTGTCGGGAACCAAGGCTCCTTTATTCATGTAATCCTTGGCTTCCAATCCTAATTGCGTAGCCTTCGAAACATTCTGCCGCAAAAGATCGCCGGTAGAAATATGCACTAAATTCAATCTTTGAGAAAGAACCTTTGCTTGCGTGCCTTTTCCTGCTCCGGGAGGCCCCAAGAGGATGATTTTCATCTCCTGCCCCTGATTCTGCCTGAGCGGACAAAACCTTCATAATGATGCATCAGAAGATGCGATTCTATCTGTTTGATCGTATCAAGCATAACACCTACGGTAATCAGGATACTGGTTCCGCCGGCAAAAGAAGCGACCAAATAAGGCACCTTCAACCATGCCATGATAAAATCGGGAAAAATCGCTATTACTGCTACAAAGATCGCGCCCGCTAAAGTAACACGGGTCATCACATAATCTAAAAATTCAGCGGTGGAAACTCCGGGGCGGACTCCCGGAATAAAACCGCCGTATTTTTTCATATTCTCTGATAAGTCTATTGGATTAAAAACTATCGCGGTATAAAAATAACAAAAGAAAATAATCAAAAGAGCGTAAATCGTGGTGTAAAGCAAATGCCCGCGGATCAAACTTTGCGCCAGGTTCTGAAACGCCGGATTCGGGATAAATGAAGCGATCGTCGCCGGGAAGAGAATAATCGACTGCGCAAAGATAATTGCGATAACGCCCGAAGTATCTACCTTTAAAGGTATATATGTGCTTTGCCCGCCGAAGATCTTGCGGCCGACGATCCTGCGCGCGTATTGCACGGGGATTTTCCTTTGCCCCTGCGTAATCAGGATAACCGCGAAGACTACTGCCACAAAAAAGAAAGCCATAATCAAAAGCGTAACCGGCTGAATTTGCCTGCGCGAAGAAGCAAAAGGCGAAACCAGGATCCATAATTGCTGTAAGGCCGCGGGGATCCTCGAAATGATACCGGCAGTAATTACCAGCGAGATTCCGTTTCCAATGCCTCTTTCCTGGATCTGCTCACCCAGCCACATAATAAAAATCGTGCCGGTAGTCAAGGTCAATACCGTGAGCACGCGGAAACCCCAGCCCGGACTCATGACGATTTTTAAACCCTCAAAGCGTGCCGGATTCTCCAGCCAGAGAGCAATGAAAAATGACTGTATAATCGAAAGCACTACTGTGCCGTAGCGGGTAAACTGATTGATTTTTTCGTGGCCGGCCCTGCCTTCTTTTGCCAACTTTTCCAACGCCGGAATTACCGCGGTCAAAAGCTGCAGGATAATCGAGCTGGAAATATAAGGCATGATCCCTAAGGCAAAGATAGTCAATCTTTCCATAGCGCCGCCGGAAAACATATTAATAATGCCAAAGAGCGCTCCGCCCTGGGTTTTCGCTACACGGTTAAAAAATTCCGCAAGCGCGCTCCCGTCAATCCCCGGAGTAGGCAGATAGCAGCCGATACGATAAACTGCCAGCAATGCCCCGGTAATTATTAACCTACGCTTTAAATCGGGGATTCGAAAAGCGTTGATTAAAGGGCTTAAATTTAAAATATTAGCTAACGATTGCATTGGTTATGATTTCTGTTTTTCCGCCGGCCTTCTGGATCTTATCCAGAGACCCTTTAGAAAAAGCATGTGCGCGGATAATAATAGAATTCTTGATTTCTCCGTCGCCTAAAATCTTTACCGGCATTTCCTTGTCAGCAATCAGTCCCTTTGCCTCTAAGAGCTCGGGGTTAATGTTAGTTTCTTTGATCCTGTTCAAATCGTTTAAATTCACGATCTGATAAACTTTTTTAAATTTAGAGGTAAAGCCGCGCTTTGGAGACCTGCGGATTAAGGGACTGGTGCCGCCTTCGAATCCGGCATAAAAATGCCGTCCGGTACGCGAAGTCTGGCCCTTGCTTCCGCGGGTGGAAGTTTTACCATGGCCGGAGCCAGGGCCGCGGCCTAAAAGCTTTCTTTTTTTGTGCGAGCCAAACGGGACCTGCAGGTTATGCAGCCCGGTAATCACTAACGGCGCTTCATGCACTGCTTTTTTTACTTTAGTAACGGCCTTTTTTTTCTTAGGAGCTGCAACTACGGCTTTAGGCTTACTCTGCTTTTTTGTCGCTGTCTTCTTTTCCATTATCTTTTCCTATTTTTAAACCTTTCAAACCCGCAACGGTTGCCCTGATAACGTTGATGGGATTATTGGATCTCAAACACTTGGTCAAAATATTTTTTATTCCTGCAGCCTCGCAAATCGCTCTTACAGGGCCGGCAGCGATAACGCCGGTTCCTTCGGAAGCAGGCTTCAATAAGACTTTGGCTGCTCCGTACTCGCCGATAATTTCATGGGGAATAGTGGTGCCCTCCATGGGTACGGTGAACAACTCACGCTTTGCTTTTGCCAGGCTCTTACGAATGGCATCAGCAACTTCATTAGCCTTGCCTAAAGCGAAACCGACTTTGCCTTTGGTGTCGCCGACTACGACTAATGCGCTAAAATGCATCTTTTTACCGCCTTTGGTAACTTTTGCGACACGGTTAATGGTAATGACTTTTTCGATTAATTCCGGTTGTTGCTCGATATTAAGTTCGCGCATTTAAAACTTCAAGCCTCCCTTTCTTAAAGCATCGGCAAAAGACTTGACTCTGCCGTGGTACAAATACCCTGCCCGGTCAAAAATAACCTGGGTAACCCCTTTTTCTTTTAAACGCAAGGCTAAAACTTCTCCTAAGGCAACTGCAGCCTTATTATTTCCGCCCGAAGGCGCTTTTGCCTTTACCTGCTTATCAAGAGTAGAAAGGGAAATTATGGATTTACGTTTCGTATCGTCTATTAATTGCGCATGAAAATTCTGCAAACTGCGGCGGATGACCAAGCGCGGCCGCTCGGCTGTGCCGAAAATCTTCATCAAAATCCTTTTGTGCCTCTTTAATCTTAATTGTTCTTTATGGTTTTTCATATTCCTATGACCTTTTTAGATCCCTCGTTTACAACTATAAAATCTCTTTGGACTCGGGATAAGTTCGGACTTATAATTTATGTCGCTTACGCTCCATAAATTATGTCCTCACTTATTTAGTAGTTGCTTGTGCCTTTCCGATCTTTTTCTTCACGTATTCGCCGACATAGCGGATACCTTTACCTTTATATGGTTCGGGAGGATAAACCGCGCGGATCTCCGCAGCGATCTCTCCGACCTTTTCTTTATCAATGCCCCTAATCACCAGGTGAGTTGCTTTAGGCGCTTCGATCTTAATGCCTTCGGGGATCGTGAAATTAACCGGATGCGAAAAACCCACGGTCAAGACCAATTTATTCCCCTGTATCTGAGCTTTAAAACCGGTGCCTATAATTTCCAATTCTTTGCTGTAGCCGTCAGTTACACCCTTAACCATATTGGCAATCAAAGCGCGGAAGAGGCCGTGCAAGGATTTATCCAGCTTGGAATCGCCTACACGCTTCACAAAAACCTGATTCTCTTTTAATTCCAAATTTAAACGGTGAGAAAACGGGCGCGCAATTTTTCCCTTCGGCCCTTCTACCATAAGCTGGCCGTTTTCTGCCTGTACTTTTACTCCACTCGGTATTGCAATAGGTTTTTTACCAATTAAAGACATGTCTTTACCCCTTTACCAAATATATGCGACTACTTCCCCGCCTAAGCCGGTTTCACGGGCTTCTTTGTCAGTAATGATCCCCTTGGAACTAGAAACGATTGCCATGCCTCTACCCCTTAAAACTTTAGGGATCTTATCCTTTTTTACGTATACCCGCATTCCCGGCCGGGAAACCCGTTTCATATTGATAATTGCCGATTTGCCGGATAAATATTTCAGGTAAACCCTTAAGATACCCTGTTTTTTATCTTCGATCGGCTTGTAGGCCTCGATATATTCTTCCTTTTTGAGGATCTCTACAATTGCCTTTAAAGTATTGGATGCCGGAATATCGACATTTTCTTTTTTGGCCATAATCGCGTTACGGATCATGGCAATTGCGTCAGCAATCAAATCGGTTCTTGACATATTTTCTCCTTAAACTACTAAGCTACCAACTAGCTTTTTTTAAACCCGGAATCATACCTTTCCAGGCTAATTCACGGAAACAGATGCGGCAGAGTTTGAACCTGCGCAAGTAACCGCCTGACCTGCCACAAAGCGGGCAGCGGTTATATTTGCGCGAAGAAAATTTCGGTGTCCGCCTCCATCTTTCTATTTGCGAAGTCTTTGCCATATTATTCCTTGTTCTCCTTGAACGGCATACCAAAAAACCTTAATAATTCACGTGACTGAGTATCGGATTTGGAATTCTTGATCACAAAAGTAATATCCATGCCCTGTGCGCGGCCGATCTTGTCGTATTCGATTTCCGGAAAGATGCTCTGGTCGCTTAAGCCTAAAGTATAATTACCTGCCTGATCGAAAGAAGCCGTCGGCACGCCGCGGAAATCGCGGATACGCGGCATGGTAATATTAATCAAGCGATCCATGAATTCATACATCATTTTTTTGCGTAAAGTTACTTTGCAGCCGACCCCCTGGCCTTGCTTGATTTTAAAATTGGAAATCGCTTTTTTGGCCCTGCGCATTACCGGGCGCTGGCCGGTAATCTGTGCCAGCTCATCCATGGCTTTTTCCAGGATCTTCACATCGGCAATTGCTTCACCGACACCCATGTTGATGACGATCTTTTCGACGCGGGGGACCGCTAATTTATTTTTCAGTGAAAACTTCTCCATCATCTTGGGGACAATTTCCTGAACGTATTTATCCTGTAATCTCGTGGCCATCTTTATATAACCTCTTTACAGCTTTTGCAAAAACGCTGCTTGGTTTTATCGGCAAGCACGGTAAAACCTACGCGTGTCGGCCGGTTGCAGCCTTTACAGATCAGCATCAAGTTCGATAAGGAAATCGGGGATTCGATAGAAACTACCCCGCCCTGCTGATCCTGCTGGGTCTTGCGTTTATGTTTCTTGACAAAATTTATCCCTTCTACGAGGGCCTTTTTATTTTCGGAAAGGATTTGCAATACCCGGCCTTTTTTCCCGGCGTCCTTCCCCTTGATTACCAATACCGTATCTTGTTTTCTGATTTTAAGCATCTAAATAACCTCTGGCGCTAATGAAATGATTTTTGTGAAATTTTTATCCCTGAGTTCCCTGGCTACCGGCCCAAAAACACGCGTCCCTTTGGGATTTTGCTGAGGGTCGATAAAAACAATGGCATTGCGGTCAAAACGCAATACTGTCCCATCAGCCCTTCTGATCGGCTGCTTGGTCCTGACAATTACCGCCTTTGCTACTTCCCCTTTTTTTACCGCAGCCTCCGGAGCAGATTCTTTGACGTTGACATTTACCACATCGCCGATCTGCGCGGTGTCGCAATTCTTCTTGCCTAAAACCGCTATCAACGAAGCTTTTTTCGCGCCGGTATTATCGGCGACATCCAAAATTGTCCTAAGCTGGATCATTTCTCATCATCCTTTAAGGCAATTTCCGGGATTGCAGCTTTCTTTACGATTTGCGCAACCCTGAAATGCTTATCTTTTGATAAAGGCCTGGTTTCCACGATTCGCACGGTGTCGCCGGGCTTGCTTTCTGATTTTTCATCATGCGCCTTATACTTGGCATAACCCTTAATAATCTTGCCGTACTTGGCGTGCTTGCTTAAATGCATGATTTTTACCACTACGGTCTTCTGCATTTTGTTGCTAATTACTGTGCCGATATATTCTTTCTGCTTACCCATTTGTATTCTCTTTCTTCTCGTTCAAGAGCGTCTGGATGCGCGCCAAATCTCTTTTTGCCAATGAGAACATGTGCGGTTTATCCACCCTACCGCTGTAACGTTGCTGATTAAGCTTAAATAAATCCTCTTTAAGCGTTTTTTCTTTTTGCAGGAGTTCTTCTTTGGAAAGATTGCGTAAATCCGAAATTTTATGTTTCATCTGTGCGTCCTTGTGATAAATTTAGTCTGAAAAGGCAACTTGTATGCTGCGAGCCTGAAACAGCGCTTGGCGTATTCTTCCGGAATCCCGCCTAACTCAAAGAGTATTTTGCCTCTTTTTACGATTGCTACCCAGTGATCGGTTTCGCCCTTACCTTTACCCATACGCACTTCTGCCGGTTTTTTAGTAATCGGCTTATCCGTAAAAATCCTGATCCAAAGTTTTCCGCCTTTATGCAGCTGCCGGGCAAGGATCACGCGTACGGCTTCGATTTGGATATTTTTAATCCAGCCGTTCTCCAAGGATTTCAAACCGAATTCCCCGAAAGCCAATTCCGCGCCTGAAGTTGCCACGCCTCTACGCTGCCCTTTTTGCGCCCTGCGGTATTTTACTCTTTTTGGCATCATTACCATTGTATTACCTCTTTAACTTTGCTGATTTACCGTTTTTTCTTCGGTTCTTTCTTCCTTAGGCTTGAACACCAGAGGATTCTTATCCAGGATATCGCCTTTATAAACCCAGGCCTTAATCCCAATTACGCCGTAAGTGGTTAAACTCTCCGCAAAACCATAATCTATATCCGCGCGCAAAGTCTGCAAAGGAATCTTGCCTTGCCTAAAGGTCTCCGTACGCGACATTTCTGCGCCGCCTAACCTTCCGGAACACATAATCTTTACCCCTTTTGCACCCGCATTCATTGCATGCTCTATGGAACGCTTGATCGCGCGGCGGAACGCCACTCTTTTCTCCAGCTGTAAAGCTACATTTTCTGCAACCAATTGCGCATCGATTGCAGGGTCCTTCACTTCTTCGATATCGATAGAAACTTCGCGCTTTAACATGCCGTTTAAATCTTCGCGCAGGCGCTCGATATCCGAGCCATGGCGTCCGATAATCAAGCCCGGGCGCGCAGAAGAAATCCTCACCCTGATCTTTTCGGTCAGGCGTTCGATAATGATCTTGGAAATCGCCGCTTGCTTAAATTTTTCTTTGATGAATTTTCTTACCCTGTAATCTTCCTCGATGAAACGCGGAAAATCCTTCGGTTTGGCAAACCAGCGGCTGTGCCACGTACGGATTATCCCTAACCTCATTGCGAACGGATTAACTTTATGCCCCATGCAATTATTCTCCTGTCTTTACATCCAATTCAATTAATATATGTGCGGTTCTCTTCTTTATCGGTGTAGCCCTGCCGAACGCGCCTGCCTTATACCTTTTCCAGATCGGGCCTACATCACAGATTGCCCGGGAAACATAAAGCTGTTCCGCCTGGAAACCTTTGACCTTAGCATTGGCAATAGCCGATTTTAAAATCTTGGATAAAAATTCCTTGGGCCGCTTGTTCAGGTGAAACAAGATGCTTTGTGCCTCGGCAGCATCCTTCAGGATGATAAGCTCCAGAACCTGCCTGACCTTTGTCGGTGAAATCCTTAAAAATTTGCTTTCTGCTCTTGCAATCATTTTTTTATGTCTTCTCAAGCGCTTTCTTCGCTTTTACACCACCGTGCTTGCGGAAAATGCGCGAAGGCGCAAATTCCCCTAATTTGTGGCCAACCATATTTTCCGTAATAAAGACCGGGACATGCTTTTTTCCGTCATAGACCGCGAAGGTCAGCCCTACGAAATCCGGGGTGATTGTCGAGCGCCTTGACCAGGTCTTAATTGCCAGGCGGGTGCCTGAACGTTTTTGCTTTTCTATTTTTTCCAATAATCTTTCTTCGACAAACGGTCCTTTTTTTAATGAACGCGGCATTTTTTATTTCCTTCTCTTTAAGATAAATCTATCCGAATACTTGTTAGGGCTGCGAGTTTTGTAGCCTTTTGTAGGCTTACCCCAGGGGGTAACCGGGTGCGGATTACCCTGTCCGGATTTTCCTTCGCCACCGCCGTGCGGATGGTCCACAGGATTCATGGCAAGCCCTCTAACCGTAGGCCTGATCCCCATCCAGCGCCTTCTTCCCGCTTTACCCATCTGCACAGCTTCATGTTCGATGTTGCCGATCTGGCCGATGGTTGCGTGGCAATCTAAACTTACTAATCTCACTTCTCCGGAAGGCAGCTTCACATGCGCAAAGTCGCCTTCTTTTGCCATGATCTGGGCAGAAGAACCTGCACTCCTGACGATTTGCCCGCCTCTGCCTTTAGCTAATTCGATATTATGAATCATTGTACCGGAAGGAATATGCCTTAAAAGCAGGCAATTTCCGGTTTTGATTTCCGCTTCCTTTTCATTGGAAGATATAATTACATCCCCGACTTGTAAGCCTGCCGGAGCAATAATATATTTTTTAAGATTGTTCGGATATTCAACCAGGGCGATCCTGCTGGTGCGGTTCGGGTCATATTCGATAGCTACTACCTTTGCCGGAGTTTCGAAGATATCGCGCTTAAAATCAATGATCCTTAACTTCCGCTTGTGGCCGCCGCCCTGGTGCCTAACGGTGATCCTGCCGTAAGAATTCCTGCCGGCTCTGGATTTTAAAGGCAGGAGCAGTGATTTCTCCGGGGTATCTTTGGTAATTTCGCTAAAATCCGGGCCGGACATCCAGCGGCGCGAAGGTGAAGTTGGTTTAAATTTTTTTATACCCATAGCAATTAAGCAGCCTCGATTTTCTGCCCCTCAACTAAAGTAACATAAGCCCTTTTTACATCAGGAGTTTTTCCCAATTGATGCCTGACACGCTTTAATTTTCCGCGGATAACCGCGGTATTGACTTCTTTTACTTTTACTTTGTAAGTTTCTTCCACTGCGCGCTTAATCTGGATTTTATTCGCCTTATTATCCACTAAAAAAAGGTACCTGCCTTTAGGCTCTTCCAGCGTAGATTTCTCGGTGCGCAGGATTGATTTTACGA
Organism: Candidatus Omnitrophota bacterium; assembly: GCA_028717885.1. GTDB lineage: Bacteria > Omnitrophota > Gorgyraeia > Gygaellales > Profunditerraquicolaceae > JAQUMX01. The sequence goes on along the minus strand of JAQUMX010000006.1, from coordinate 37,910 downwards.
TATCGAAGGAATTCATTATTTCAACCTCTTGGTTAATTGCGCTAAACCGCTCTTGGTAATCACGAGTTTGCGCGCAGATAAAACTTCATAAACGTTGGTATCCCGGGTCAAGTTAATATCCAGGAAATTTATATTCCTTAAAGAAAGCTTCAGGTTATTATCCAGGTTATCGGACAATAAAAGCACGCGCGAAGCTTTATGTTTCTCCGGAAGCACTTTTAGATTGGATAAAACTTTATTCATTTCTTTGGTCTTTACTGCTTTGGCTTCCAAAGTATCCAGAACCACAAAATTGTTTTCTTTGACTTTAGCATTCAGGCTTGATTTTAAAGCAACAGACTTGATTTTCTGCGGCAGGGTATAGGAAAAATCCCTCGGGTGTGGGCCGAATACAACACCGCCATGCCTCCAAAGAGGAGAACGCGTGGAACCTACCCTTGCCCGGCCGGTGCCTTTTTGTTTCCAGGGCTTACGGCCGCCTCCGGATACCTCGCCTCTGGTTTTAGTCGCAGCCAACCCTGTGCGCTGATTTGCCCGGTAAGCAGTAATTGCCTGATGAATCGCCGCGCTATTAACTTCGCCGTCGAAAACAGCGGTATCAAGCTTGATTGTTTCCACTTCTTTGCCTTCTGTATTATATACTGGTAATGTAATTGCTTCCATTTTTAACCTTATTTAGTTGCAGCAGCCTTTGGCTTCTTCTTTTTCGCCTGCCTGATGAATAAATAATTATTTTTATTTCCCGGTACCGAACCTTTGACTAAGAGGATATTATTCTCCAGGTCAACTTTAATTATTTTCAGGTTCTGAGTAGTAACCCGAGTATTACCCAAGTGCCCGGGTAAATGATGCCCGGTCCAGGTGCGGCCTGGGGTGGTACTTGACCCCAAAGAACCAATCCTGCGGTGCGACATCGAACCATGGGTTTGCGGCCCGCCATGCCAATGCCAACGCTTCATCCCGCCCTGAAAACCCTTACCAATAGAAGTTCCGCTCACATCGACGAAATCGCCTTCTTTAAAAATATCTACCTTTACCTGGTCGCCAATCTTATATTCCTTGGAAGGGTCCTTTACCACTTCGTGAATCACCTTGCAGGGATTAAGCTGCAGTTTTTTAAAGTAGCCAAGCACCGGCTTACTTAAATGCTTTTCTGCGATTGCCTCAAAACCCAATTGCAGGCTCTTTTCATTTACCTTTAATATAGGGCATGGCCCGGCTTCGATGGCAGTCACGGAAACAAGGCTTCCGTTTTCCGTAAAGACCTGGGTCATTCCTAGTTTTTTTCCTAAAATACCTAACATGTGAGTTTCCTTGCAAGTTATTCCCGCACTCAACAGCTTTTAATATAAGCTGTGCGGGATAAATTCGGACTTATAATTTATGTCGCTTACGCGCCATAAATTATGTCCTCATTTAATTTCCACATCCACGCCTGCCGGAAGGTTTAATTTCCTTAAGGAATCGATCGTCTTGGATGTAGGTTCAAAAATATCAATCAGCCTCTTGTGTGTCGCCAATTCGAACTGCTCGCGGGATTTTTTATCGATTACCGGCGAACGCAGCACCGTATAAATCTCGTGCTTCGTGGGCAACGGTACGGGCCCGGAAATTTTCGCTCCGGTACGCCGGACAGTTTCCACGATCTCGGCTACCGCCTGATCAAGCAGGCGATGGTCATAGGCTTTTAGTTTGATGCGAATCTTTTGCATGTTAAGCAATAATCTCCGTTACAACTCCTGCACCTACCGTATGCCCGCCTTCGCGGATGGCAAAACGTGATTCTTTTTCCATGGCGATAGGGATAATCAATTCTACTTCCAGATTAACATTATCTCCGGGCATTACCATTTCCGCGCCCTGCGGCAGAACCACTGAACCGGTAACATCCGTAGTCCTAAAATAGAACTGCGGGCGGTAACCTTTGAAAAACGGGGTATGCCTTCCACCTTCTTCTTTGGTCAGGATATAAACTTGGCCTTTGAATTTGGTGTGAGGAGTAATTGATTTCGGCGCTGCGATAACCATGCCGCGCTCGATAGAGCTCTTGTCAACGCCTCTTAAAAGCAAACCGACGTTATCACCGGCCTGGCCTTCATCGAGGAGCTTGCGGAACATTTCGATACCGGTAACTACGGTAGAATGAACTTCCGGCCTTAAACCTACCAACTCAACCGTATCATTCAATTTTACTTTACCGCGTTCGATCCTTCCGGTCCCTACAGTACCTCTACCTTCAATGCTGAAGACGTCTTCAACTGCCATCAATAAAGGCTTATCAAGGTCTCTTACAGGCAATGGAATAAACTCATCGCATGCTTTCATTAATTCCATGATACATTTGCAATCTTCGCTATTCGGATCCGATGCTGCCATTGCTTTAGAAGCGCTACCTCTGATAATCGGAGTTTTGTCTCCCGGATAACCGTATTTTGTCAAAAGATCCCTGGTCTCTAACTCTACCAGATCAAGAAGTTCTTTATCCTGAACGAGGTCGCATTTATTCAAGAATACTACCATTGAAGGCACGTTTACCTGCCTGGCTAAAAGAATATGTTCCCTGGTCTGAGGCATAGGGCCGTCAGCAGCGGAAACTACCAGGATAGCGCCGTCCATCTGCGCTGCGCCGGTAATCATGTTCTTGATATAGTCTGCGTGGCCTGGGCAGTCGATATGCGCGTAATGGCGAGTATCCGTTTCATACTCAACGTGTGCAACAGAAATAGTTACGACCTTTGTCTCGTCTCTAACTGTTCCGCCTTTTGCGATATCCGCGTATTCTCTTGCTGTTGCCTTACCCAATTTTGCTAAAACGTGCGTGATCGCCGCGGTCAACGTGGTCTTACCATGGTCGATATGCCCGATGGTACCGATGTTCACGTGTGGCTTGGACCTCACAAATTTTTCTTTAGCCATTACTACACCTCCCCTATTAGTAGTAAACTGTTAATATTTTCTTGCAGCAACCGATGTACTACCAGCAATAATTTTTTCCGCTATATGTGAAGGCACTTCAGCGTAAAATGAAGGCTCCATTGTATAGGATGCACGGCCTTGTGTCAAGCTTCTTACTGCTGTAGCATAATTAAATACTTCTGCCAGCGGGACGTTCGCGCGGATGGTGCGCAAATTGTGCCGCTGTGCGAGCGAAACTATTTTTGCCCGGCGGCTACTTAAATCTCCGATAACCTGACCCATAAATTCTTCCGGGACAATTACTTCCATATCCATGATCGGCTCTAAAAGCACGGGCTTGCCTTTTTTCAAACCTTCGTTAAAACCGATGGAGGCTGCCATCTGAAAAGCCAATTCCGAAGAATCGACTTCATGATATGAGCCATCGACTAAAATTACTTTTACGTCGGTAACCGGATAATTTGCCATTGACCCGCTTTTTGACGCAGCCATAATCCCTTTTTTGACTGCCGGAATATATTCGCGCGGGATCGCTCCGCTCTTAATTTTATCTTCGAAAGTAATGCCGGTGCCGGGAGTTTCCTGAGGCTCCATCTCTAAAACTACATGGCCATACTGGCCGCGGCCGCCGGACTGGGAAATAAATTTACCGACAACTTTTGCCGGCTGAGTAATAGTTTCACGGTAAGCTACCTGCGGTTGCCCTACCTGCGCTTCGACATTAAACTCGCGCATAATGCGGTCGATAATAATCTCCAAATGTAATTGGCCCATACCGGCAATAATAGTTTGGCCGGTTTCCTGATTGTAAGAAACGCGGAATGACGGGTCCTCTTCCTCTAATTTATGCAAAGCCATGCCTAATTTTTCCTGGGCATCTTTTGATTTTGGCTCGATTGCCTGCTGAATAACCGGCTCAGGAAAACGCATTGCTTCGATCAAAATCTGATTTGCTTCCGTGCAGATAGTGTCTCCGGTCTTGGTTTCTTTTAAGCCGACAGCCGCGGCAATTTCGCCGGTAGAAACGCTCTCGACAATTTCCTGCCGGTTGGCATGCATCTTGACGATCTTTGTCACGCGTTCTCTTTCCCTTTTTGAGGCATTGTAAATATAAGTGCCGCTATTCAGCGTCCCGGAATAAACACGGATATAATTCAGCTTCCCCACAAAAGGGTCAGTTGCAACTTTAAAACATAAAGCGCAGAAAGGTGCGCTATCAGAAGCCTTGATCTCTTCGAATTCTCCACTCTTTGGGCTTGTCCCCTGAATCGCAGGTACATCCATCGGAGACGGAAGATAATCGCTGACTGCATCCAACAATAATTGAACCCCTTTGTTCTTAAATGCCGTGCCGCAAAGTACCGGCACAAATTTATTGGCAATAGTCGTTCTCCTGATCGTGTCCTTGATCTCCTGGGCGCTGATGGCTTTGCCGTGCAAATAATCTTCCATAATTATATCGTCGACTTCCGCCAGCCTTTCAATCAGGATATTACGGTATTTCTCCACTTCCGCATGCATTTCTGCGGGGACATCTTTAACTTCCAGGTTCTTTCCCAAATCATCCTTGTAAAGGGTCAATTTATTTTCTACAATATCGACTATACCGGTGAAGCCCGCTTCTTTGCCGAAAGGCAGCTGGATTGCCGCCGCATTTGCCCCTAACCTCTTATGCATCTGGTTGATGACTTCTAGAAAATTGCTGCCTACGCGGTCCATTTTATTTACGAAAGCCAGCCTCGGTACATTATAACGGTCAGCCTGGCGCCAGACAGTTTCCGACTGCGGCTCAACTCCGCCTACGCTGCAGAAAACTACTACTGCCCCGTCTAAAACTTTGAGCGACCTTTCTACTTCGATCGTAAAATCCACGTGGCCGGGTGTATCGATCAAGTTGATATGAATGTCGTTCCAGGTACAAGTAGTAGCGGCAGCGGTGATAGTAATGCCTCTCTCCTGCTCCTGGACCATCCAATCCATGACTGCAGTGCCTTCGTGCACCTCGCCGATCTTATAGGTCCTGCCGGTATAATAAAGGATGCGCTCGCTGGTAGTAGTTTTACCAGCGTCTATATGCGCGATTATCCCGATATTCCTGATTTTCTCTAAAGGAATCTTTCTTATCATCTTTAAATTACCATCTAAAATGGGCAAAGGCCTTGTTGGACTCGGCCATTTTGTGAGTATCATCCCTCTTTTTTATTGCGGAGCCTTCTCCTTTATATGCCGCTACAATCTCTTCAGAAAGCTTGTCTTCCATTGATTTTCCCTTTTTACTCTTGGCATAGTCCCTGATCCAGCGTAGGGCTATGGAAGTACCACGCTCTTGCCTGACTTCTATCGGAACCTGATAAGTGGCACCGCCGACTCTGCGCGGCTTAACTTCCAGGCGCGGCCTGGCATTATCGATTGCCTTATAAAAAACTTTTAGGACATCCGGCTCATTAAGCTGCTTAGTCAGGATATCAAAGGCGCCGTAAACAATCCTCTCGGCAACTGCTTTTTTCCCTTTGATCATTACCATGTTGATGAATTTACCAACTACCTTGCTATTAAATTTTGGGTCAGGTAAAATTTCTTTTTCTTGCGCTTTTCTACGTCTCATCCCTACTTGCCCTCTTTCGGCCTTTTGGCTCCGTATTTGGAACGGGATTTCTTTCTCGCGTTAACGCCTGCCGCGTCTAAAGTACCTCTTACGATATGGTACCTGACACCGGGCAAGTCTTTAACGCGCCCGCCCCTGACTAAAACAATGGAATGTTCCTGTAAATTATGCCCTTCGCCCGGTATATAGGAAGTTACTTCAATCCCGGTAGTCAACCTTACCCTGGCAATTTTACGCAATGCCGAATTCGGCTTCTTCGGCGTCATGGTACGCACCTGCAAACAAACTCCTCTTCTCTGCGGGCATGCCTTTAATGCCGGAGATTTTGTTTTCTTTCTTTTTAAAATCCTACCGTGCCTGATTAACTGGGCGATTGTTGGCATTTATATCTTTACTCCTTCTTTTTCGCGATCTTGCGCCTGCTCTTTCAGAGCCTGGGAAAGCTTAACTACTTCGATATCGCGGTGCGTGCGAAAACCTGTACCCGCAGGAATTAAATGGCCGACGATAACATTCTCTTTTAGGCCGAATAATTCGTCGTGCTTGCCGCTGGCTGAAGCATCGGTAAGTACGCGGGTAGTTTCCTGGAAACTTGCCGCGGAAATAAAACTTTCTGTGGTTAAGGATGCTTTTGTGATACCTAATAACAGCGGAGTGGCCAGTGCCGGCTTCTGCCCTTTCTTAAGCACGCGGGCATTTTCCTTCTGGAATTTCCACTTATCCACTTGTTGTGTGGCTAAAAATTCGGTATCACCCGGGTCTTCGATTCTGACCTTCTTTAACATCTGCCGGATAATCAACTCGATATGCTTATCATTGATACGCACACCCTGCAGGCGGTAGACTTCCTGCACTTCATTCACTAAATATTCCTGTAAAACTTTATCGCCGCAGACCCTTAAAATATCCTGCAAGACTACCGGGCCTTCGGTTAATTGCTGGCCGGCGATTACTTTATCACCCTTGTAAACATTGGGGTGTTTACCGTGAGGAATAGTGTATTCTCTTTCCATTCCGGTAGGTGATTTTACGATGATTACGCGCTGGCCTTTTTTGGTTTCGCCGAATTCAATGAACCCGTCGATTTCGCTGATAATTGCCGGATCCTTGGGCCTACGGACTTCAAAAAGTTCGGCAACGCGCGGAAGGCCTCCGGTAATATCTCTGGTCCTGCCAACCTGGCGCGGAATCTTTGCCAGTAAATCTCCGGCTTCGGTTCTTTCTCCGTCCTTAACCAGAATATGCGCTCCGATAGGAATCGGATAAATACCTAAAACTTCGCCCTTCTCATCCTGAATAATAATCTGCGGATGATAATCTGCTTTGTGTTCTACGACTACGCGCTCGGTCAGCTTGGTAACAGGATTCAATTCTTCGCGCACAGTTACATCTTCTTTTAAATCTTCGAATTTAACTTTACCGCCTACTTCAGTAAGGACGGGGATGGTATAAGGATCCCAACGCACAAAAGCTATACCCTTATTAATCTCTTCATTCTCCGCAATACTGATAAATGCACCCTGCGGCACAGTGTAGCGCTCAAGTTCCCTGCCTTGTTTATCGTTAATACTGATGGAACCGTTTCTGTTCAAAACGATAAACTCTTTATTCTTGGCAGTTACCCTTAAAGCATGATATTTGACAATACCTTTATTTTTTGATTTGACGAATGATTGTTCGACGATTCTGGAAGCGGTACCACCGATATGGAAGGTTCTCATGGTCAGCTGCGTACCAGGCTCACCGATTGACTGCGCGGCAATTACCCCTACTGCTTCGCCGGTTTCTACCGGACGGCCGGTGGCTAAATTCCTGCCATAACATTTGGTACAAACGCCTCTTTCGGATTCGCAGGTCAAAACACTGCGGATACGGATTTTTTCGATGCCCAACCTCTCAATCATCTCTGCTTTTTCTTCATTAATCTCCGAACCTTGTTCGACAATGACATTATCGGTAATAATATCGACCACGTTATCCAAAGCAGTGCGGCCGATAATCCTGTCTTTTAAACTTACTACTTCTTCGTCGCCTTCCACGATTGCCGAAACCGTAATCCCGTTAAGTGTCCCGCAATCAGCAACGCTTACAATTACTTCCTGCGCTACATCCACCAAACGGCGGGTTAAGTACCCGGCGTCAGCGGTCTTTAGCGCGGTATCAGCCAAACCTTTGCGCGCACCGTGAGTAGAAATAAAATACTCAAGCACTGTTAAGCCTTCTCTAAAATTCGCGGTAATCGGGCTTTCGATGATTTCACCGGAAGGCTTTGCCATCAAACCGCGCATGCCGGCTAACTGCCTGACCTGAAGGCGTGACCCTCTTGCTCCGGAATCTGCCATCATAAAGATCGGGTTAAAAGGCTCCATCTCTTTAAAGAGTAAATCGGAAACCTTATCCGTAGTGTGCGTCCAGATAGCGATAACTTTATTGGAACGCTCACTGTCGGTAATAATACCTCTGCGGTATTGCTCTTCGACTTTCGCTACCTCGCCCCTGGCTTCCTTGATCACATCATGTTTTTCTTTAGGAATTTTCAAATCATCTATACCGATGGAAATACCGCCTAAAGTTGCATAATTAAAACCTAAACGCTTGATATCATCGAGCAACTGGATGGTACGGCTGTGGCCAAAACGCTTGTAACAATCCGCGACGATTTCTCCGACACGCGATTTATTCAATTCACGGTTAACAAAACCGAAACCTTCCGGCAAAACCTGGTTAAAAATCACTCTTCCGATAGTAGTGGGAATGATTTTCTTTTCTTTCACCGTCTTTTTCTCATCAAAATCAAAAAGAATATCCACGCGTAACTTTACCGAAGCGTGCAAATCAACTTCACCGTCAGCCTCGGCAATCAATGCCTCGTCGCTACTGGAGAAAATTTTTCCTTCCCCTTTTGCTCCGGATTTTTCTTTGCTTAAATAAGAAACGCCTAAAATAATATCCTGTGTAGGCGTGATAATCGGACGGCCGTCTGCAGGAGAGAAAACATTATTAATCGCAAGCATTAAAATCTTGGCTTCGATCTGGGATTCCAGGGAAAGCGGCACATGCACTGCCATCTGGTCGCCGTCAAAGTCTGCGTTAAAAGCAGTACAGACTAACGGGTGGATCTTGATCGATTTTCCTTCGATGAGCACCGGCTGAAATGCCTGGATGCCTAAACGGTGTAACGTAGGCGCTCTGTTCAATAACACCGGGTGGTCCTGGATAACTTCATCAAGGATATCCCAAACTTCGATCTTGCCGCGCTCTACCATCCTGCGCGCGCCCTTGATCGTATGCACAAAACCTTTTTCTCTTAATTTTTTGATGATGAATGGCTCGAATAATTCCAAAGCCATTTGCTTAGGAAGCCCGCATTCATGCAGTTTTAATTCCGGGCCAACCACGATAACTGAACGGCCGGAATAATCCACACGCTTACCTAACAGATTCTGGCGGAAACGGCCTTGCTTTCCTTTTAACATATCAGAGAGTGATTTTAACGGGCGGTTATTAGCACCCATTACTGCGCGGCCATGCCTGCCGTTATCGAGTAATGCATCCACCGCTTCCTGAAGCATGCGCTTTTCGTTGCGGATGATGATTTCCGGCGCATTTAATTCCATTAATTTCTTTAAACGGTTGTTACGGTTAATTACCCTGCGGTATAAATCATTTAGGTCCGATGTAGCAAACCTGCCGCCGTCCAACGGGACTAACGGCCTTAAATCCGGCGGGATCACGGGAAGGATCTCCATAATCATCCATTCCGGCTTGTTTCCCGATTTCTTAAAATCTTCGATTAATTTCAGGGACTTTAAAATTTTCCGGCTGTTTAAGGATTCCTTATTCTTTTCCAGGTCCCTGCGCAATTTGCGGCAGAGGCTATCCAGGTCCAGCCCCTTTAACAAGTCAGCAACTGCTTCTGCGCCGATCTTAGCCTTGAAATTCGTGCCGTACTTGTTTACGGCTTCCTGGTATTTTTCTTCGCTTAAAAGTTCGTTCTTTTTTAACGGCGTAGTCCCGGGGTCTATAATCACATATTCTTCATAATAGATAATCTTTTCCAAGTCCCTTAAACCGATATCCAATAATGCCGAAAGGCGGCTGGGCACAGCTTTAAAAAACCAAATATGCGTTACCGGTGTCGCTAGTTCTATATGGCCCATGCGCTCGCGGCGCACTGAGGAACGGTCAACGGTGACACCGCAACGGTCGCAGGTAACACCCTTGAATTTAATCCCCTTATACTTTCCGCAATTACATTCCCAATCGCGTACCGGCCCAAAAATCTTTTCGCAGAAAAGGCCGTCTTTTTCCGGCTTCAAGGTACGGTAATTAATCGTCTCGGCCTTCCTTACCTCGCCCTTGGACCAGGACTTAATAATTTGAGGAGAAGCTATCTTGATCGAAATGCTATCAAAAGTAATGACTTCTTCCATTATTTTAATTTCTCCGTTCTGATATCTAGCCCTAATCCTTGTAATTCCTTGATCAAAACATTGAAGGATTCGGGAGTACCATGGGTTAATCTTTGCTCACCCTTAACGATTGCTTCGTAAATGCGCGTCCTGCCGGCAACATCGTCGCTCTTCACAGTCAGCATTTCCTGTAAAGTAAATGCCGCGCCATAAGCTTCCAATGCCCAAACTTCCATTTCTCCTAATCTCTGGCCGCCGAATTGCGCTTTACCGCCTAATGGCTGCTGTGTAACCAATGAATATGGGCCGATAGAACGGGCATGGATTTTTTCGTCGACCAAATGGATCAGCTTCATCACATAGATGTAGCCGACGGTAACTTCCTGGTCAAAAGGCTCTCCGGTGTGGCCGTCATAAAGCTTGATTTTTCCGTGCGTAGGCAACTCTGCCTTAGTAAGCATTTCCTTGATTTCTTCTTCGCTGGCTCCGTCAAAAACCGGGCTATCGAAATGAAAACCCAGCACCTTTGCCGCCCAGCCTAAATGGGTCTCAAGAATCTGGCCAACGTTCATACGGGAAGGTACACCTAATGGATTTAAAACTACTTCTACCGGTGTGCCATCAGGCATAAAAGGCATATCTTCTTCGGGAATGATGCGCGCTACTACACCTTTATTTCCGTGCCTTCCGGCTAACTTATCGCCTTCGGAAACTTTACGCTTTGTGGCAATGTAGACGACTACTCTTTTTAAAACTCCCGGGGGCAATTCGTCTCCGCGGCGCACTTTTTCGATTTCCTGCTGCTCTTCTGCTAATAATTCCTGTACCTGCTCATCAAATGAAGCGGCCAGAATCTTTGCCTCTTCATTGTCGCTAAAATCCATCTTCTCGATTTTTTTCTTATCTACGCCTAAGAGTTGGGCTAAACGGTTGGTTTTTTCCGTCTGCACAAACTCGATTTCCTGTTTGTAATAAGCGCGGATTTCCCTGACCTTGGAAAGTTCCTTACTCTTTTCTTCCTTGGATTTTCTGCCGCGGTCTTTGCGGGAAAATACATGCACATCCACGACTACTCCCTCTACCCCCGGAGGAACGGTTAAGGAAGTATCACGCACGTCCCCGGCTTTTTCGCCGAAGATAGCACGCAACAATCTTTCTTCCGGTGAAAGTTCGGATTCGGTTTTAGGAGTAACCTTGCCTACCAGGATATCTCCGGGAGTTACTTCTGCTCCGATACGGATTACTCCGGTTTCATCAAGGTTGCCTAAAGATTCTTCGCTGACATTGGGGATATCGCGGGTAATTTCTTCGTTACCAAGGCGGGTTTCAGTAGCTTCGATTTCAAACTCTTCAACATGTATAGAGGTAAGCTTGTCTTCTTTTACTAATCTATCACTTAAGACAATTGCGTCTTCGAAGTTATAGCCTCTCCAAGGCATAAACGCGCACAATAAATTCCTGCCTAACGCCAATTCGCCGTTCTTGGTGCCGATTCCGTCGGCAATTACCTGGCCCTTTTCCACATGCTCGCCTAATTTAACGATCGGCCTCTGGTTCAGGCAGGTATCGGCATTGGTGCGCTGGAATTTCTTTAAATGGTAAATCTTTTTTCCGATAGTAATCGAGGCAACATCCACGCTGTTGACTTTGCCCGCTTCCTCAGCCAATACCACGGTTCCGGAATCACGCGCAACTTTTCCTTCCATGGCTGTACCAACTAGAGGCGCTTCGGTAATCATCAAAGGCACTGCCTGGCGCTGCATATTTGACCCCATCAATGCGCGGTTAGCATCATCATGCTCCAAGAAAGGTATCATCGATGCGGCTACGGAAACTAATTGCTTCGGGGAAACATCCATATATTGAACTTGCTTCGGGGGCACTTTGGGGAAATCACCTTTAAAACGGCAGGAAACTTCTTTATCCAAGAAATGGCCTTCGCTATCGGTAGGCGCATTTGCCTGGGCAATCATTTTGTCTTCTTCCAAATCCGCGGTAAGGTATTCTATTTTACGGGTAACCCTGCCGTCTTCAACTTTTCGATAAGGAGTTTCGATCAAACCTAAAGGATTGATCCTGGCGTAAGTACTTAAGGATGCAATCAAACCGATATTCGGGCCTTCCGGAGTTTCAATGGGACAGACGCGGCCATAATGCGAAGGATGAATATCTCTTACTTCGAAACCTGCTCTTTCGCGGGATAGACCTCCTGGCCCTAAGGCGCTTAACCTGCGCTTGTGGGTCATCTCTGCAAGAGGATTTACCTGGTCCATAAATTGCGAAAGCTGGCTGCGGCCGAAGAAATCGCGGATTTGATTGGAAAGTAATTTTGAATTGATCAGGTAGTGCACATTCAAAGAATCAAAATCGCCTAAGATGCTTAATCTTTCCCTGATTGAACGCTCTACCCTGCTTAAACCGATACGCACCTGGTTCTGTACCAGTTCGCCGACAGTCTTAATCCTGCGGTTTCCTAAATGATCAATATCGTCTATTTTGCCTTCGCCGTCGCGTAAACGGATCAAGTATTCAATTACCCTAATTACGGTAGCAGAATCAAGAATACGCTTATCCAGAGAAACTTCCATGCCTAATTTACGGTTGAGGATAAAGCGGCCAACGCGCTCCAAATCATACCTTGCCGGGTCAAAGAATAAGCGGTAGAACAACATCTCCGCAGCTTCTTTGGTTACCGGTTCGGTGGGGCGCATCTTGCGGTAAAAATCTAAATATGCTTCCTCTTTATTTTTAGTAGTGTCTTTCTTTAAGGTATTGGCGATTTCCGGGTATTCTTTGCTGAAACTGGCGAGTATTTCGCTATCCGTAGAAAACCCGAGAATCCTTAACAGCTGGGTTGCGGGGAATGTCCTGCGGCGGTCTACATAAGCGAGGATCGTCTCTGATAAATCGTATTTAAACTCTAGCCACGCACCGCGGTAAGGAATAATCCTGCCGTGAAAAATCTTCTTTCCGGTAGGATGCTCTTCTTCCTCAAAAGAAACTCCGGGAGAACGCTGTAGCTGGCTAACGACTACGCGTTCGTCACCGTTAATGATAAAGGTGCCGGTTTCGGTCATTAAAGGGATATCGCCGAAATAGGCATCCTGTTCTTTGGTTTCTTTGGGAGTAGTGAGCCGGAACTTAACTTTCAGGGGCGCAGCAAATGAGAGCGAACGCTTTTTGGATTCGGCGAGGTTGTATTTGGGCTTGCCCAGGGTGTAACTTAAAAATTCCAGTTTCACCGAACGCTCGGCATTTTCTAAAGGAAAGATTTCGCCGAATACTTCCTGTAACCCCACTTGCTTTCTCTGTGAGGCCGGGACATCAATCTGGAGAAAGTCTTTGTATGACTCCAGCTGGATATCGAGGAAATTCGGCAGCTCGTAAACCTCTTTTAGTTTCGCAAAAGTCTTGCGCTTAATCATTTCGCTTTTCCCTCTATTGAAAAACTACGGCTTATTTTACGGCTATTTCAGTTCTACCGTTGCACCGGCAGCTTCCAACTTTTTCTTCATCTCTTCAGCTTCTTCTTTGGTCGCCCCGTCTTTAATCGGCTTTGGTGCGGCATCGACTAAATCCTTAGCTTCCTTAAGGCCTAAGCTGGTCATGGTGCGGACTTCTTTGATTACTGCGATTTTATTCGCTCCGGCGCTTGCTAATACTACGGTAAATGTGCTCTTTTCTTCCGCAGCAGCAGCAGCTCCGCCAGCAGCAGCTCCGCCAGCAGGCATCGCCATCATCGGCATGTTAGCCTTGACATCGAATTTTTCTTCCAGTGCCTTAACCAAATCAGATAACTCCAGGACAGTCATCCCTTCGATCGATTTGATTAATTCGTCCAATTTTGCGTTAGCCATTTTACTTACCCCCCTCTTTTGATTTTTTTTCTTTTATTTGATCTAAGCAAATTACGAATTTGCTTAAGGTACCATTCAACGCGCGGACAAATTTGGAAATCGGGGCATTTAAAGCTACGACTAATTGCTGGCGCAACGCCTGTTTGGAAGGCAGTTTTGCCAATGCTTCGATATCCTTCTTTTCCAGAATCTGGTCCTTTAAAAATCCGCCGCCCAGTTGGAACTTTTCATGATCTTTAAGGAAATTATATAGAACCTTGGAAACATCTACCGGCTCATCTTTAGCAAAGATTATCCCGCATGGGCCATCAATATACTTTACCGCATTTTCCATCCCGGCATTTTTCAAAGCGCGCCTGGCTACGGCATTCTTTACCACAAAAAAGTCGGCTTGCGAACCCTTTAAAGAAAGGCGCAATGCCGTAATATCGGGGCTGGATAAACCGGAATATTTCACCACAAAAAAACTGTTCGAGCCTTTCAGGCTGTTCTTTAAACGGGCTTCCGAAACTTCCTTAACTATAAGTCCGATTTTCTTCATGGTTCGACTCGCTTTGCTCGCGCACCATTCCCACGAGCAGTTTGTTTAAGGGTCATGTTGAAATCCTTAATCCCGGGTTCATCGTGGTAGAAATAAAGAGGCTGCGCACGAATTTTCCTTTTACTGATGCGGGCTTGGCTTCGTTAATTGCCTCGATTACCCTTGAGGCATTTTCCAATATCTTGTCCTCGGAGAAAGAAATTTTTCCTACGCTTAAATGCATTCCGCCCTGCTTATCTACGCGGAATTCTACTTTTCCTTTGCGCACGTCTTCGATTGCCCTGACAATGTCATTGGTAACTGTTCCAGTCTTGGGGCTTGGCATAAGGCCGCGCGGCCCTAAGACCTTACCTAGCTTGCTTAAATCTTTCATCATTTCCGGAGTAGCAATTGCACAGTCAAAATCCAGGAAACCTGCGCCTACTTTTTCGATTAATTCCAGGCCGCCCACGAAATCTGCCTGGGCATCCTTAGCCTGTTTTTCATGCTCGCCTTTACAGAAGACCGCAACCCGAACCTTTTTGCCGGTTCCGTGCGGCAGTACTACCGTACCGCGCACCATCTGTTCTGATTTTTTGGGGTCTACATTCAAACTTAAATGCAAATCTACAGACTCATCGAATTTCGTCGGCTTCATTGTCTTTAAAATAGAAACCGCTTCTTTAAGCTGAAACGCCTTATCTTTGTCAACTAACTTTATTGATTCCTGGTATCTTTTGCTTGGTTTCTTCATCCCTCTACCGTAATGCCCATGCTGCGGGCTGTACCGCTGATAATCCTGATCGCTTCTTCAAGGTCAGCGGTATTTAAATCTTTGGCCTTTAATTTAGCGATTTCCTCTACCTGCTTCCTGGTGACTGTACCGATAGTTTCTTTTCCTGCCTGGCCGGAAGCCTTTGCCAGGTTTGCTGCACGCTTCAAAAGTACTGAAGACGGCGGGCTCTTAATAATAAAGGTAAAGGTCTTGTCTTCATATACACTGATAACCGCAGGTAAAATCAAGCCTTCCCTGCCTTTGGTCTGGTCATTAAACTGCTTGCAGAACTGCATAATGTTCACGCCATGCTGTCCTAATGCCGGGCCAACCGGAGGCGCAGGGTTTGCCTGGCCTGCAGGAACGTGTAATTTAATCTGTGCGACGATTTTCTTAGCCATTATACCTTCTCAACTTGCCAATATTCCAATTCAACAGGCGTTGACCTGCCAAAAATGGAAACACTGACCTTTAATTTACCCTTTTCCGGATGGATTTCTTCGATAGTGCCGTTAAAATTAACAAAAGGACCTTCAGTCACCCTAACCTGTTCGCCCTTCTCAAAAACGATTTTGGGGCTTGGTTTAGCGTGCGTCTCTTCGGTCCTCTTCAAAATATTATCAACTTCGGTTTGCGGTAAGGCTAAAGGTTTTTTCCCTAACCCGATAAAGCCGGTTACTCCCGGGGTGCCCTTGATTAAAAGGTAGGTTTGCTCATTCAATTCCATTTCTACGATCAGATAGCCGGGGAAGAACTTTCTTTGCGAGATACGTTTTTTCCCGGAACGCACTTCGGAAACCTGTTCGGTGGGAATAACTACCTGCGAGATTGTTTCGGCTAAACCCTGGGCAGAAATCCTGCTTTCCAATAACGTTTTGACTTTATCTTCCGCGCCGGTTTGTGTATGTACGACGTACCAGTTTTTCATTTAATGAGCACGCAACTTATGGAACGTAAGTGAACATAAGTTGCTATGCGAATTAATCCTTGCGCCAATTGGTGCAAGGATAAGTTCGGACTTACAAGTTATGTCGCTGATATTATTTTTAATATAATGCACCATAACTTGTGTCCTCACTTAAACATTACGCTCAAGATTTTGGAGAGAAAAAGATCGATTATTCCGATGAATACTGCAGTGATTGCGGTGATGGTGATCACTACTACAGTTGAACCGATTAATTCCTCCCGGGTTGACCAGGATACCTTCTCCAGCTCCTGTTTCACTTCGGTTAAAAATTGCTTTATCTTCTTGTAATTCTTAACTACCAAAAGAACGATGCCGATTACTACGACGCTTAAAATTATAGCTTTTAAATTACTCGTAAAAAAATTCATCCCTCGGTCCTTTTGATTCGCTCGGGATGACCCTGAGCGAATTTTGCGAATGGGTCATTCTCTTTTCTTTGCCGCTTCCGGTTTTACAGGAGCGGCAGGGCTCGAACCTGCAGTCACGGTTTTGGAGACCGTTGGTTTGCCATTAACCGACGCTCCTATTTAATTTCTTTATGCGCAGTATGTTTGTGGCAAAAACGGCAGAACTTAGAAATTTCCAGCCTCTCCTGATGCAATTTCTTATTCTTGGTGCAGGTGTAATTTCTATTCTTGCAAACCGTACATTCTAAAGTTATAGTTTCACGCATGCAATTACTCTCTTTTTCCCGTTATTTTAAGCTGGAGACGGGAATTGAACCCGTGACCCCATCCTTACCAAGGATGTGCTCTACCAACTGAGCTACTCCAGCAAAGGAAGTCAACGGGAACTGTTACCATAGAATAAAAAAAACCCACCCTTCTAAAAATCGTAAAATTCTTAGAATTTTTAACTCTACAATGATTTATGGGGAATTATGTAGAAACTAAAGTATATACTAAAATTGGAGTTTGTCAATATTTTTTTTATATTTTTTGGAGGAAAGATCAACTTACGGTAAGATCGCTGCAGACCCCTTCGCCGCAATAATTCTGTGCTCCGTGAAAAATGTCAATTTGTTTCTCCGGCCAACCCGGAAAAATCTTCCAGAGAAAGCTCTTCCGGCCGCTTAAGTTTTAAGCTGCCTAATTTTTCTTCGCTTAAGATTTTTGCCAGGCTGTTCCTCAATATTTTTCTGCGCTGGTTAAATGCGGACCTGATGATTTTGAAAAAATATTCTTCATCTTCTACTTTAACCGCAGGGGCGCTACGCACTTCTAATTTTAAAAAAGAGGAAGCTACTTTAGGCACGGGAAAGAATGAGCCCTTTTTTATGTCAAAAACTATTTCCGGTTTCAGGTAATACTGCACGAAACATGATAAGGCGCCGAATTCTTTGCTGCCCGGCCCGGAGACTATTCTCCCGGCAAACTCCTTTTGCACGGTCAAATAGGCAGACGCGATGCGGCCGCGGCGCTCAATGATATATTCAATAATAGGAGTGCTGATATAATAAGGAATATTACCGACAATTTTAATCTTTTTATTTTGCGGTTTAAGCTTATTTAAATCGAATTTCAGGATATCCGCATGGATAATCTCGATTTTTTTCTCGTCGCAAAACCTGCCCTTTAACTGCGCGCAAAGATGATGATCGATCTCGACTGCAAAAACTTTCTTTACTTGCTGTGCAATCTCCGCAGTAAGCTCCCCTCTTCCCGGGCCGATCTCCAATATAACATCTTCCGGACTAAAATCGCAGGCAGAAACGATTTTTTTGCGGATATTCCGGTCAATAAGAAAATTCTGGCCTAGGGATTTTTTTGGTTTAAGGCGCATTTTATGGAGAGTTTAATTGCCGCGGCCATCGAATCGGCAGAAGCAATATTTTTCCCGGCAATATCAAAAGCCGTGCCATGCAAAGGCGAGGTGCGGATAAATGGCAGCCCCAGCGTAAGATTAACTCCGGAGGCCCTATCCGAGAGCTTCAGAGGAATCAATGCCTGATCATGGTACATCGCGATAATTGCATCGAATTTTCCCTCTTTTGCTTCATGGATCGCCACATCCGCGGAAATCGGGCCATGAATAGCATACAGATGCGGTTTAAGCTTGCCTATAATAGGGGCAATCAGCTCTACCTCCTCCTTACCTATTATACCGTGGTCAGAAGCATGCGGATTAAGCCCGCAAACCACGATCCTCGGCTTCTTTATACCGAATAAGCCTTTTAAAGACTGATTAGTAAGAGAGATAACTTTTGCCAGCTCTCTACCGGATATTGTTGCGCTTACCTGGCTTAAAGGAATGTGCCTGGTAACCAGGCTAAATTTCAATTTATCGTTTAAGAGCATCATTACCGTAAATTTCGACCCGGAATTCTTGCTTAAGTACTCTGTATGGCCCGAATAATGAAAACCTGCCAGATTGATCGCTTCTTTGGAGATCGGAGCAGTAACCAAGCAATCAATCTCTCTTTTTCTTAAAAGCTCCAAGGCCTTATCTAAATATTCTATTGCCGCTTTTCCGTATTCAGCTTTTATTTTTCCGTAGGCAAATTTTTTCTTGTCTATATTATTTAAATCCAGGAATTTTTCGCCTGCTGCTTTTTTGTATACTGCGGCGTCGCCGATGACCGTAAAATCCGCAAGGCCTTTTAATTTTCTTAGGGCCTTTTTAGCCACCTCCGGCCCGATGCCGGAAGGGTCCCCGATAGTAATCCCGACTTTAACTTTAGGCTTGTGGCTTGTGGCTTGTGACATTGTGGTTTAGGTTAACTCTGGCAAATATTGATGTAGGAGCGCTCTTTCACATCTTTTAACCACTTATTCATGGCGTCCTGCAATTTATTATTGGTGAGCAAGATAGTAATCTTTTCCTGGGCCTGCGGCAGGCCCTCTTGTTCCGGAGGTAGGATCCCCTCTAACCTAAAAACATAATACTGACCCCCTACTTTAATCGGGTCGCAAACTTCGCCTTTTTCCAATTTAAAAAGCACGTCTTCCAGTTCTTTTTTTAACTGGCCTCCGCGCGCAGCTTTGATCTTATCCACGGAAAGCCCGTGTTTTTCTATCAATGATCCTATCTCTGCCCCTTTTCTTAATTCTGCTGCTGCTTGTTTAGCCTGAATGGCACCTTCCGTAGAGAGGGAAGTAAACTCCCATTGTTCCGGGACCTTAAATTCCTGCAAATGACTTTGGTAATATTGCGTCACTTCGCTGGGGGTAACCGTAATTTTGCTGCGCACATTCACATCGATGATCGCATAAGTCAAAAGCTGTTCGCGGATACGGCTTTCAATGTCTGCCTGGACAAACCCCTGGGTTGCCAGGTCTTTTTGAAAATCCAGGTCGCTTGTATAGTGCTTCCTGATTTCCATTACCTTTTGCTTTACCCGTTCATCGGAGATCCTGATATTACTCTTCTTTGCTTCCTGTAAGATCAACCGGTCGTCAATCAGCCTGTTTAAAAGATCAGGCTTCATCTCCTGGAGCTTATTATCAAGCTCCTTACCTTTATATTCCTGGGCCAATTGCATGCGCGTAAAATTAATAAAGTCATTCAGGTCCTTTTGAGTGATTACTTCGCTATTCACCACGGCGATGATCTTATCCTGGGCAAACAAGTCGTAAGCCGTAAGTTGTAAGCCGCAAGCTAAAACAAAACCTGAAATCAGAATGATTTTTATCAGCCTAATTCGCATTGATAACACCTACCTGTTTAAAATTAGCAATTGCTTCTCTTAAGAGCCGGCAATAAAGGTCAAACCCAACTGCGGTAATAAAACCATGCTGCTGCTCTCCCAATAAATTACCCGCCCCCCTGATCTCTAAATCTTCCATGGCAATCCTGAATCCGGAACCCAATTGGGTATATTCTTCGAGGGCAGCGAGCCTTTTTTTCGCGTCGCTATCCAAAACTTCATGCCTGGGGATTAAAAAATAAGCGTAAGCTTTTCTTTGCGTCTGAAACCTGCCTACCCTGCCGCGTAACTGGTGCAGGTCAGCCAGGCCGAAACGGTGGGCATTATTCACGATAATCGTATTTACATTCGGAATATCGATACCTGATTCGATAATCATCGTACAAATCAGGCAATCGATCTGCCCTTTGAGGAATTCATACATGATTGCTTCCAAGGCCTTAGGGTGCATCTGGCCGTGTGCCACAGCCAGCCGGATATTGGCAGGAAGGACCCTCGCAAGCTTCTCTTTTATCCTCTCGATATCCTCGATGCGGTTGTGCAAAAAGAAGACTTGCCCCTTCCTTTCTACTTCGCGCTGGATTGCCTGCCGGATCAAATCTTCGTCATATTCTACCACAACCGTATCGATAGGCAACCGATTTTGCGGCGGGGTATTGATAACAGAAAGGTCCCTGGCGCCCATCAGGCTCATATATAATGTGCGCGGTATGGGAGTAGCGGTAAGGGTCAAAACATCGGCGGTTAAGCGCAAAGCCTTTAATTTCTCTTTTGCCCGCACGCCAAAACGCTGCTCTTCATCAATAATCACCAACCCTAAATCCTTAAAAGCCACATCATCGGATAATAACCTGTGTGTACCGATCACAATATCAAGCGTGCCCTGAGCTAACCCATGGATAATTTTTTGCTGCTCGCCCTTGCTTTTAAAACGCGATAATGCTGCCACATTAACCGGAAAATTGCTTAATCTGCCGGCAAAATTTTCATAGTGCTGCTCTGCGAGGATTGTGGTCGGCACAAGAAATGCCACCTGTTTATTATTAGTAGCGGCTTTAAAAGCTGCGCGTAAAGCTACCTCGGTTTTTCCATAGCCAACATCTCCACAAAGCAAGCGGTCCATCGGGCGGGATGACTCCATATCAAGCTTAACCTCTTGCATTGCTTTAACCTGCCCGGGGGTTTCCTGATAAGTAAATGTGGCTTCGAATTCCTGCTGCCACTGAGTGTCTGTGCTGAATTTAAAACCCGGCACAGAAAGCCGCATTGCCTGTAAAGACAAAAGCTCCCAGGCCATTTTCTGAATCCCTTTTCTTACCCTGTCTTTAATCCTCTGCCATTCTTTACTGCCCAACCTGTAGAGTTTTGGCCTGCGCGCGGCAAAGGCAACATATTTTTGCACCAGGTGCATAGACTCAATCGGCACATAAAGCTTTTCCTGGCGCTCATACTCAATCACCAGATGGTCCTTAGCATTATCTCCGGCCTTGATCTTCTCCAGGCCCAGGAACCTGCCAATACCGTGCTGATTATGCACCACATAATCGCCGATATCCAAATCGAGAAAATTATCCAGCGGGACCTCTTCGCTGAAGGTGGCGGCTTTAAAATGCCGCGCCTTTTTTACCGGCAGGATAATTGCCATTTTATGATCCCAGAGCGGCTGTCCCGATTGGGGGTTAAAAGTTTTTATAGCTGCGATACGGTCATTATCCAATTCGATACGAATAGGCAATTCAAAAGCAAAAGGAAAAATATCGAGGATATTGCCTCGCCGGGCAAAATCCCCTTCTTCCTGGACGGTTTCCGCTCTTTTATACCCTAAATCTATCAGGGCATTGCTCACATTTCCCAGGTCCAGAGTACCCTGCGTATAAATTTTTAATGATTTGAACATCTTTATTTTATCTGTTTAAAGTTTGACTTGCTTAATTTTAGAAAAACCGTAAAAGCATTCCTCTTATCGAAATTACGCACTAAGCGCACGGTTTCAATTGTTGCCCAGGCTCCATACACCCAGGTAATCGGATGCCTAACATCAGGCACCAGGAACTGAACCAACCATAGAATAAACAAAGCAGCGGCTTCAAAGAGGCCAAAATCCATGCTCGCCAAGAAAAGAAACCCTAAATAAGACTGAATGATCGTTAATAGAATCTCACTTTTCTGGTAGGGGTCAAAAGCCACAAAAGAAATTTTTCCCAGCCCGAAAGAATAGATAAATGGAATCATCGCTACCAGGATTGTCCACTGGTTGATCGAAGAAGAAACAAAATTGGTGAGCGCCATGGGGGCTTTGGTAACCTTCTTTGCCCAATAAAATGCCGAGAGCTTTTCCGGAAACTCGCTTAAAAACGGGGCAACCCATTGCACAAAGACAAACTGCGAAATCCCCATTGCCACGGCAATTGCCAACATGGAATTAAGGAACGGATGCGCGCCAAAATATAAAATCACCCCACCGGCCAAAAAGAAAATCATAATCCAGATAATATTCGCCGGGTTCTTTTGCTTCATGATTAATTTCGGAATCCTGCCTAAGTCGCTAATTTCCTCTTCATCATGCGCAGGCGTACGGGAAACCAGGTAAAGATAGGCAAAATAAATTACGGCTAATATTAACCCGTCTAAAATATTCAGCGTGCCTTTAAAATAAATTACCAGGAAATAAAGCAACGCCGGCAAAAGCGATAACACTGCTACTGCATGCTCGTCTTCAAGCTCGATTGTATGGGGTTTACCGGGCCGGCGGTGCTTACGGGAAAAAAATAAAGAAACAAAATAAACCATTGGCCAGCCTAACCCGACAAAAAGGCGTAATGAACCGGTATAATTGGCAGTAATCAAATGTACCTTTGACGGGTCTTTTGCCGCTTCCAAAGCAATTACCGCTTCCACGGCAAATTCCGGAAGGGTCTGGATCCAGGCTAAAACCGCTAAGGCAAGCCCCTGAGAAATGAAAAACTGCCCGCATTCCGCTGCCCAGGCAATCAGCATTGCAGCCAGAATAATCGCCGGAAAAGTCCATAATGCGCTTAATGCTTCCATAATTCCCTTTCTGCAAAGAAAAATATCCTGATCAGCAAAACCTCATCAGGATATTTTTCTTAAACCTTATTTTATTTATTTTCACAGCCTATACTGTATTCTTCTTGCTCCACGCCAACACCAGCGGCGAAGCGATAAAAACCGTGGAATACGCGCCGCAGAGGAAACCAACCAGCAATGCAAAAGAAAAATTGCTTAAAACCTCTCCGCCATACAAGAAAATCGATAAGACGCAGAGTAAGGTAACGCCGCTAGTCAGAATAGTCCTACCTAAGCATTGGTTAACGCTTAAATTAATCAATTCATAAAGGCTAAGTTTCCTGTAAAGGCGGCTGTTCTCCCTTACGCGGTCATAGATTACAATCGTGTCGTTGATCGAAAAACCGGCAATGGTTAAGAATGCGGTAACGCTTAAAAGGTCCAACGGCCTTGAGGTCATTACCAAAACTCCCATAGCGACCAACACATCATGCAGCAAGGCAATTACACCGGCGATTGCAAAATTAAAATGCTTGAACCTGAATGCCACATAAATCAGGATTCCCACCAAAGACCAAACCAAAGCGTAAACTGCTTTACTCTTTAAATGCTGCCCGGCAATCGGGCCTACACGTTCAATACGCATCACCTGGATATCCTGATCAGGGAATGTCTGCTGGAGTTTTTCCGTTAAGAGTTTATTTTTATCTTCACTAGTCCTGATCAAGACCAGGCGAGGGTTATCTTTAAACTGCTGGATCGAAGCATCAGCCAGATTTAATTCATCCAACACCTTACGGACCTGATCTACAGAAGGCGCGGCCTTAAAACTATACTCCTGAATCTGGCCTCCGGTAAAATCAATACCATAGGCTTTCTCGCCTTTCATGAATAAACTCACGACTCCGGCAATAGTGATAATCAAGGACAAAGCATAGAAAAACCTTCTCTTACTAATATAATCTATTTTGGGATTCTTAATAAGATGCAACATCGGCAATGATTTCAGCCATCCTAAACTCAACAGAGATTCGAAGATCGTCCGGGTCACCACAATTGCCGTAAATAAGCTGGCCAGTAAACCGATAGTTAAAGTAACGGCAAAACCTCTGATCGGGCCAGTACCGAATTGAAAAAGTAAAAACGCGGCGATCAAAGTAGTAATATTGGAGTCAAAGATTGCGCTAAAAGCCCTGCCATAGCCATTGGCAATTGCAGTGCGCAGCGGCTTGCCAGTAGCAATTTCTTCCCTGATCCTTTCATTAATTAAGACATTGGCATCCACTGCCATACCTAAAGACAAGGCAATACCGGCAATACCGGGCAAAGTTAAAGTAGCAGAAATGCCGGGAAAAATAAAAGGAAGCATCCCAAGGCCGCCTAAAACAAAAAGCAGGTTTAAAAGTAAAGCAACGTCCGCTACCAACCCGGCCAAAAGATAATAAACTGCCATAAAAACCAAAACTAACCCAACACCAATAAGGCTGGCCTTTACTCCACTGTTGATAGAGTCCTGACCCAATAAAGGACCGATAGTCCTTTCTTCTTCGATATACATTGGTGCCGGAAGGGCGCCTACACGTAAAACAATTGCCAAATCCTGCGCCTGTTCGGCGGTAAAGCGGCCGCTAATCACTGCCTCTCCCGAAGGAATAGCTTCCTTAATCCGCGGAGCAGATTGCACTTTTCCGTCTAAGACAATTGCCAGCCTTTTACCGACATTAGCAGCGGTAATCTCGGCAAATTTTTTTGCGCCTTCCGGATTAAAACGCAAGGAAACTACCGGCTGATTAAAAGAGCTTTGGTCAAAACGCACTGAGGCATCTGCCAGGCCGTCTCCGGTCAAAGCTGCGGTTTTCTCAATCAATAACGGCTCGCTGTCTTCTTCCGAACGCAGTAATTCATAGCCATCGGGAACAGTGCCTGCTAGGCCAAGTTTTAATTTTTCAGGGTCATCGACAACCAGCTTAAACTCCAAAAGTGCGGTTTTACCGATCAAATCCAGGGCGCGCTGCCGGTCAGTTATCCCGGGCAACTGCACCACTACTTCATCTTCCCCCTGTTTTTGAATCGAAGGCTCTCTTACGCCAAAGGCATCGATCCTGTTACGGATAACCTCTACTGCCCGGTCGCCGGCGTCAGCTTTGGCCTTATCCGATAGCTTGGAAGTATCGACCTTCAGCAATAAATGCATCCCCCCCTGCAAATCCAGGCCGAGGTTAATCTTTTTTTGCAAAGGAAAAGAATAATAAGCAAATAAACCGATCAACGCGAGAATAAAAATTATCTTATATGCGAGCCTTTTCCCCATTTTATGCCCCCTGTTCGCTGCCTTGAGACTTTTTTACATACGCCACACAATTTTTTTCGATCTCGATCTTTACATTATCATCCACCCTTAAGATTAGGGTTTTATCTTTCACATTCACCACTGTCCCATGGATGCCGCCGGTAGTGACGATTGCGTCATTCTTTGCTACGGCAGAAAGCATCTTCTGGTGCTCTTTTTCCCTTGCCTTTTGCGGACGGATGAGCAGAAAATAAAAAACTACGAAAATAATGATTAACGGAAAAAGGTTAATCAAAGGGTTTACTTGTGTCGTAGGCATTTATAACTCCTTTTATTTTTTTTCTAAACCTATTTAGCTTTTTTCACCAGGCTCTTTATCGTCGGAGAAACCTGTGCGCCGTTTTTCACCCAATACTCCAGGCGCTCTTTTTTGAATTTTACCTCTCCCTTAACCGGATTATAATACCCGATCTCTTCGATAAATGAGCTGTCCCTGCCGCGTGTCTCTTCAAAAACACTGATGCGGAAATGCGGCTTTTTTTTAGGGTTCTTGCCGATCCTGCGTAACCTTAAACGTACTGCCATTTTTGTTGCTCCTTTCATACGAATGAACACCGGCCTAACAGATAAGGCCGGGTGTCTTATTTGGTAATCGATTCAATTAAAGCCTTGGCTTTATTCACCGTTTCCTGGTATTCCTTTGCCGGAATCGAATCCGCTACGATCCCCCCTCCGGCCTGGACATATGCCACATTATCCTTCATTACGACTGTCCGGATCGTAATGCAGGTATCCATATTCCCGGAAAAACTAAAATACCCCACGCAGCCGGCATACGGGCCGCGGCGTAAATTTTCCAACTCATCGATGATTTCCATGGCGCGGATTTTGGGGCTGCCGCTGACTGTGCCGGCGGGAAAACACGCCCTTAAGACATCAAAGGAATCGTATTTTTCATCCAATTGCCCGGAAACATCCGTTACCAGGTGCATGACATGCGAATATTTCTCTACGGACATAAAATCAGACACCTTTACTGTCCCGGATTTACAGACCCTGCCTAAATCATTCCTGCCTAAATCTACGAGCATAATATGCTCAGCTCTTTCTTTTTTGTCGCGTAAAAGCTCTGCCGCCAATTTCTCGTCCTCTTGCTGTGTTTTACCGCGCGGCCGGGTGCCGGCAATCGGCCGGGTTTCTACGACACCATCTTCGCAACGCACCAGCATTTCCGGGGATGAGCCGACGATTGCGCAATCATTCAATTTTAAAATATACATGTAAGGAGATGGGTTCAAGCTCCTTAAATTCCGGTAGACATCCAACGGCTTTTTTTGAGTAACCAGGCTAAAACGCTGAGAAGGGACCATCTGGATAATGTCGCCCTTTTGAATAAAAACCTTGGCGCGCTTAACCATGTTCTCGAATTCCTGTTTAGTAAAATTAGAGGAAACTTTCACCTCTTTGGTTTTAGCGCTTTGCGGCTTCTTCTCACTTAGACAAGTATCCAGTTTTTTCTGGATCGCTTCGATTTTTTTCAAGCCTTCATGGTAATATTTTGTCTTGGAGCCTTGTGAAAGCCCGTTTTTATCCTTTGGAAGAATAATATTGGTGACGATTTTAATCGTATGGTTGATATGGTCAAAAACCAGGATAGTATCGGTTAAAAGAAAAACCGCATCGGAAAGTTTTAAAGCATCTTCATTCTTATCCGGTATTTCTTCGAAGAACCTGACCATATCATAAGCAAAGTAACCGACTAACCCGCCGTAAAACCTGGGCAATCCTTTGATCGGTACCGGCTTAAATTCAAACATTAACTTTTTTATTTCATCTAAAGGATCGGTTTTGGTAATAAAACGCGAAATCTTTTTCTTTTGCGGCTGGATAATCTGGATAGATTTACCCTTACTGCGGAAAACCAGCGCCGGATTACTGCCTAAAAAAGAATAACGGCCGATATTTTCCTGCTCCTCCACTGATTCCAGGAGAAAGGCATATTCGCTATTTTCGATCTTTAAGAACGCAGAAACCGGCGTATCCAGGTCGGCATTGATCTCCTTATAGACGGGGATCACATTGCCCTGTTTACTTAATTTCAAAAATTCTTTTAATGGAGGGTAATACATTATTTTATCCTGCGGTAAAAACAAGTAAGATTTCCGGTATGGCAAGCTACCCCCACCTGGCGCACTTTGATTAATAAAGCGTCCTGGTCACAATCGAAGGACACTGATTTAACAAACTGAAAATGGCCGGAAGTCATCCCCTTAACCCAGTATTCTTTCCGGGAACGCGACCAAAAACAGGTTTTCTTTAGTTTCAAGGTCCGGCGCAGCGATTCTTTATTCATATAAGCCAACATCAGCACTTTCCCGGTTTTATAATCCTGAATAATTGCCGGGATCAATCCTTGTTTATCGAATTTAAAACTGTTGAGGCTTGCCTTTTCGATTTTACTCATAACCTGACATTTACTCCTTTTTCCCTTAAGTATTCTTTCACTGCTTTTACGGTCAACTCCTGATAGTGGAACACCGAAGCAGCCAGCGCAGCATCAGCCTGCGCTTCTAAAAAGACTTGCGCAAAATGTTCTGGCTTGCCTGCTCCTCCGGAAGCAATTACCGGGATATTTACTGCCGCAGTTACGGCTTTGGTCAATGGCAAATCATAACCGTCTTTGGTACCGTCATAATCCATACTGGTTAAAAGGATTTCCCCTGCGCCTAACTTAGCGGCTTTTCTTGCCCATTCCACGGCGTCTATTCCCGTGGGGGTCCTTCCGCCATTGATAAAAACTTCCCAATGATCGCCTTCTTTTTTGGCATCGATTGCCACCACTATACACTGGCTGCCGAATTTCTTTGCCGCCTGGGAAATTAACTGCGGTAATTTCACTGCCGCGGTATTGAGGGAAACTTTATCCGCGCCGGCATTCAAAAGATCCCTGATATCATCGATATCGCGGATCCCGCCGCCTACGGTAAAAGGCATATAAATGTTTATGGCAATTGCCTTAACCAGTTCTACAAGAGTCTTTCTGTTTTCAAAACTGGCAGTAATATCCAGAAAAACTAGTTCATCAGCCTGCTGCTGATCATAGATTTTGGCTACCTCGACCGGGTCTCCGGCATCGCGCAGCCCCAGGAATTTTACGCCTTTTACTACCCGGCCTTCCTTGATATCGAGGCAGGGGATAATTCTCTTGGTAAGCATGCAAAACTATTTTATCTTCTTATGTAAATATGGCCTTAAGACTGCCCAGGTATTTTTTCCTACCTTGCCGTCTGCAGGCAGGTTATTCGCCGACTGAAACGCTTTGATAGCATCCATAGTAAGCGCGCCCATTTTTCCGTCAATATTACCCGGATTGTAACCTGCGTTCCTTAATGCCGTTTGAATTTGTTTTGTATTCGGCCGGGATTTTGGTTCGGAACCAACAGTGCCTTTACCGGCAAAATTCATAGAACCCTCTGATTGCAATTTAGCTACTTCATTCCTTAAACCGCTAATCTCTTCATCCTTTGACTGAATCTGCGCTTCTAAAACCGAGATTTGATTCTTTAATCCCTGCACTTCCATCTCCCCTTGCTTGCGGCCAGTAGCACAACCGGCCAGAGAGATTACCAACACGGACAAAAATACCAGTGTTGCAACTTTTTTTACCATTTTCCCCTCCCCCTTTTAGCTGTATTTTAACGCTTCTTTAAGCGTAAATTTTCCTTCGTATAAAGCTTTGCCTATAATTATACCTGTAACTCCCTGTTTTTCCATTAATTTCAGCTTAGCCAAGTCTGCCAGGCTGGATATACCTCCGGAAGCAATAATCTTCATCCCGGTTTGCTTTAAAAGGTTCTTTATGCCTTTGATGTTGGGCCCCACCAAGGTGCCATCTTTCGTGATGTCAGTATAGATAATTTCTTCAAAACCGATTTCTTTTAATTGTTGGACAAATTCCACTACCCCTAATCCTTTGTGCGTGCTCTGCCAGCCCTTAACCAGAAGATTATCATCCTTACTATCGATACTGATAATAATTTTCTCCTTAAATTTGGCAAAGGCTTTTTTCAAAAAACTATTATCCTCTATTGCCTTGGTGCCTAAAATTACCCGACCAACGCCAACAGAAACCAATTCTTTGATCAGTTCCATATTCCGCACCCCGCCGCCAAACTCAACCGGAATATTTATCGATTTTATAATCTCTTTTACAATCGCCAGGTTCTTGGGCCCTCCGGAAAAAGCGCCGTCTAAATCCACCACGTGCAACATCGCGGCACCCTGGCGCACCCAATGCTTGGCAGTTTTCAACGGATCCCGGGAGTAAATTTTTTTATCAAGCTTGCCCTGGACGAATCGCACAACAGCGCCATCTTGTAAATCGATTGCAGGTATGATTAACATAGTTCGACAAAGTTCTTCAAGATTTTTAAACCAATCTCCTGGCTTTTCTCCGGGTGAAACTGCACGCCGTAAACATTCTCTTTCCAGACAATCGAAGAAAATTTAATCCCGTAATCTGTAGTAGCCGCTATTACGGAATTTTCTGCCGGAGCCGGATAAAAAGAATGGCAGAAATAAACCTGCGCTCCGGAGGCTATGCCTTTTAAAAGCGGGCAATTTTTCTGTTCTATCATCAGCTGGTTCCAGCCCATCTGCGGAACTTTTTGCCCGGATTTTTCGCTGAAACGATTAACTTTTCCGAGTAATAATCCCAACCCTTTTTCGCTGTTGGCTTCTTCGCTTTCTTCAAAAAGCAATTGCATACCCAGGCAAATCCCTAAGAATATTTTTTTATTTTTTACTGCTTCTTTTATTGCCAGGTCAATTTTTTTCTTTTTTAGTTCCGCCATGGCGTCATCAAAAGCGCCTACTCCCGGCAAAACGATTTTTTCGCACTTTTTTAATGCTGCCGCAGTATCTGCGATCAGGGTTTTTTCGCCGAATGACTGCAAAGCTTTCTCTACGCTATGCAGATTGCCCATACCATAATCAACAATCGCAATCATCGCTAGTCAATTATCCCTTTTGTAGAAGGAACACCTTTACGGCGGGGATCGATTTGGGTAGCCTGGTCCAGAGCCACACCCAGGGCCTTAAATACCGGCTCTAAGTTCGTGTGCAAATCCGGATTCCTACTGGAGAGTTTAATGCTTAAATTCATACCCAGTTTTTTCACCAACCCTTCAAAGAAATGATTTGCGTAACTAAAAGAATATCCGCTCTCATCTTTTACATCTTCTGTTGCAGCAGGCTCTTTTTCTATTCCTTTAAAAAACGAACGGCCGCTAATATCAACGGTTACTTGGGCGACTACGTCTTCCATCGGCACAGAGCCGGAACCAAACCTTTTAATTCCCTTCATATCCCCTAAGGCCTTACGGAATGCTTCCCCTAAAACCAGGCCCACATCTTCATTAGTGTGATGGATATCAACTTTCAAATCGCCTTTGGCGCTAATATCTAAATCAAATAACCCGTGAAAAGTAAAAAGCTCCAACATATGGTCTAAGAAACCGATTCCGGTATCGATTTTAGCCTTTCCGCTGCCATCGAGATTGAGATCGATTTTTATGTTTGTTTCCGTGGTTTTTCTTTCTACCTGCGCTTTACGCATTATTTGTCTCCTATAGGGCCGGGTGCTATTGAAATCTCACTTTTACAGATTCCAAATGTTTGCTCAAGCCCTCGATACCGGCGATTTTTTCCAAAGGATCCCTTACTTTCTCCAGGGCCTTTTTGGAATAGCTGATAATGTGGCTGCTCTTTAAGAAATCACAGACCGACAACCCGGAAAAGAACCTGGCTGTGCCGTGCGTTGGCAAAACATGGCTGGGGCCGGCAACATAATCCCCTACTGCAGCCGGGCTATAATTACCTAAAAATATTGCCCCGGCATTCTTAATGCTATGCAAGATCCGCTGCGGATTCTTGATCAAAATTTCCAAGTGTTCGGGAGCAATGCGGTTTGATACTGCTGCAGCCTCCTCCAAATTCTTTACTAAAATAATCAAGCCGTTAATATGTTCGGTCTGGGCTTTTACTTCTTTGGCGAGGCTGCGCGAATTGGTAATTAAAATCGCTAAGCCATGCGCGTGCTCGGCCTGGGCATGCAGATCCGCAATAATCAATTTTGGCTCGCTGTAGCGGTTGGCAATAATTACCAGTTCCGTTGGCCCGGCAATCATATCGATATCTACCACGCCAAAAACCTGCCGCTTTGCTTCGCTGACATAAATATTCCCGGGGCCGACGATTTTATCCACGCGCCCCACAGTTTTTGTGCCGTAAGCAAAAGCAGCAATTGCCTGCGCTCCGCCCATGCGGTAAATTTCATCTACTTTTAAAAGATCGGCTACCACCAGGATATGCGGATTGATCAGGCCGTTTTTATCCGGAGGGCTGGCTAAAGTGATTCTTTTTACTCCGGCAATTTTTGCCGGCAGCATCGTCATATAAACCGTAGAAACCAAAGGCGCGGTCCCTGCCGGAATATAAACCCCTATCTTTTCCAACGGTTGATAATTCTCCCCTAAAACCAGGCCTTCCCCGGCTTTCAGCCTCCAGGATTTTTTCAGGGTCCTGCGATAAAAACGATTTACATTTTCGATTACAACTTTAAGGCTGGAAACAAAATTCGGGGTAATGTTTTGATAAGCGCCGCTGATTTCAATTTGCGAAACCTTTAACTGCTTAGGCGTGAATTTCACCCCGTCAAATTTCTTGGTATAGCGTAACAACGCGTCATCCCCAAACAAGCGTACATCTTCGATGATTTTCCTCACCTTATCTTCGATGCGGCGTGAACGGATGAATTGGCGCTGATAAATTTTTTCCAAGGACTTATTGCTGCTACGGACTATTTTCATTTTACCTCGCTGGCTATTTTTTTAATTATTGCGAAAGCCTGTTCGAAATTTTCCGGCTGCGTGCCGCCTGCCTGGGCAAAATCTTTTCTCCCTCCGCCGCTTCCGCCGATTGGCTTTGCCGCTTCCACGATTATTTTCGTAGCATCGATCCCCTTAGCGCAAAGGTCGGCAGTTACCGCCACCACTAATAAGGCTTTTGCGCTTTGAATAGAGCCTAAAGCAATGATAGTATTATCCGATTTTTCCTTGATTAAATCCACACTTTTTCGCAGCAATCCCATATCTAAATCCGGCAAAACCTGGGCGATTACTTTTAAGCCATTAATATTCTCGATTTTCTCCAGCAAATCATTCAGGGAATTTTTTGCCTGCCCGAGTTTTTGCGAGCCTAATTGTTTTTCCAACTCTCTCTGGTGGCCAAATGCTTTTTCTAATTCCTCCTGCTGTTTTTCTTTTTCTTCCTTTATGAGCTGATAAGCGTATTTTCCGGTAACTGCCTCGATCCTGCGCACGCCGCTGGCAACTGAGCCTTCATGCAGGATCTTAAATAACCCGATATTTCCCGTGGCAGCAAGGTGAGTCCCGCCGCAAAGCTCTCGCGAAACCTCCCCTACAGACACTACGCGTACTTTACCTTCATATTTTTCCGCAAAAAATGCCAAAGCCCCTGTCTTCTTTGCTTGAGCAAGGGTTAAAATCTTCGTACTTAGGGAATAGTTTTCGATTACAGACTGGTATACTTCTTCTTCGATCCGCTCCAGCTCTTCCTGATTTAAGCCCTTAAAATGCGTGAAATCAAAACGCAGTTTTTCCGCAGCTACCAAAGAACCCTGCTGCTGCACGTGTGGCCCTAAAACTTTACGCAATGCCGCCTGTAAAAGGTGTGTGGCGGTATGGTTCCTGGCAATCGAGAGCCTGCGCTCTCTGTCTACTTGGGCGTTTAAGGAATCGGCTTTTTTAAACCCGCCTTTGGTTACTTTTCCCAGATGAATGGTTACTTTTCCGTTTTTCTGCGTGTCCAGGACCTGAAAAATATTCTTTCCTTTTACCAATTCTCCGATGTCTGCAACCTGGCCGCCGGATTCGGCATAAAACGGAGTCTGGTCCAGCACGATTTCCGCACTATCCCCCTGCTTGATTTTTTTTACTTCTTTACCGTCCTGAAAAATCTTTAAGATTTTTGCCTTAGATAGAGTTGTTTTGTAGCCCAAAAATTTAGTTTCTTTTACGTCGAGCTTTAAGCCTTTTAAACTGAACACATCGCCTTTCATGGCGCTGCCTGCTTTTGAGCGCTGCTTCTGTTCGTCCATTGCGCGTTCAAAAGCATCTTTGGAGACTTCGATTTTATGCTTACTTAACCAATCAAAAGTAAGCTCTGCAGGAATCCCGTAAGTATCATAGAGTTGAAAGGCAATTTTTCCTGCTGCATCCGGATCCGAATTGGTTTTTAAATTCTGAAATTTAGATTCAAATAAGGGCTCACTATTATCTAGGTTCGCAAGAAAAGCTCTTTCTTCTTCTAAAATAATCTGCGCAATGTTTTCCTGCCGCTCTTTTAATTCTGGATATGGCTTCTGCATAATTTCAGCCAAAATTGGAACTAATTTATAAAGAAATAATTTCTTAATCCCCATACTTTTTATATGTAGGCTACTCTTACGAATCAGTTTTCTGATTACATATCCCCGCTCTTCATTAGACGGTATTACACCATCATATATTGAAAAACAAATCGCGCGTAAATGATCAGCCACTGCGTAAGCATTAGCCGCTTGAATACTTCTGCTTGCCTCTTGCTCTATCGCTTTGATGATCGGCTGAAATAATTCCGTCTCGAAATTGTTTTTTGCCCCTTGCATTACCGCAGCCAGCCTTTCCAAACCCATACCGGTATCGATATTTTTCTTTGGCAGCGGTTCTAATTGGCCGCCTTCTTTGCGGTTAAACTGGGTAAAAACCAGGTTCCAGATCTCCACAAACCTGCCGCAGCTACAAGATGGATCGCAAATTTTCTCTCTACAACCGACATCCTTGCCGAAATCATAAAAAATTTCCGAGCACGGCCCACATGGCCCATTCGGGCCTTTTTCTTTCGCCTCTGCCGGCCAGAAATTATCCTTATCCCCTAATTTGACGATCCTCTCCTGCGCAACCCCAACTTCATCCTTCCAGATTCCGTAAGCCTCATCGTCATCTTTATAAACCGAAACCCATAATTTTTCCGGGCTAATCTTCAATTCCCCGGTTAAAAATTCCCAGGCCCAGGTAATTGCCTCTTTCTTAAAATAATCGCCAAAAGAAAAATTCCCCAGCATTTCAAAGAATGTGTGGTGGCCGGTTGTTTTTCCCACTTTATCCAGGTCATCCGTGCGTAGGCAGCGCTGCGAAGTAGCAGCGCGGGTAAAACCCGTAATTTGCCCTAAGAATTGCTTTTTAAACTGGTTCATCCCGGCAGGCGTAAAGAGCACAGTCGGGTCGTCCTTAGGCACCAGTGAATCGCTTTCTACGATTTTATGCTTTTTGGATTTGAAAAATTGCAGGAATTTTTCTCTTAATACATCGGCGGTCATAATTGTTCCATTGCCTCGATAATTTTTTCTACGCAAAATCCGCGGCGTACAAGAAAACCATAAACTCTTTGCCTAGCTTTTTGCGGCTCAACACCCTTATACTTTTTTAGTTTTTCTTTAGCTAACGACAAAATAATTTCCTCTTCCGGAAAATCCTTTTTTGCCTGCTGGATTTGCGCTTCGATAACCTTATTGCCTACTCCCTTTAACTTTAATTCCTGGCGCAGCCGCCTGAAACCAAAAGGCTTTTGCAGACGGGAAGATATCCATGCCTTGGCAAAAACTTCATCGTCGAGAAAAGCTTTTCCCTTTAAAAATTCGATTGTGGAATCGATAATCCCGGGGCTAAAATTTTTTCTTTTTAGGCGAAAACGCAGCTCTGATTCGCTGCGCAACCGGTATTTCAAAAGTAAAAAAGCGTACTGCCTGGCTTTCTCGGAAAGAGTTAAATTCTTTTCCACTACTTCTCTTTCACTACCACGTATCCTCGGCCGGTCATAATCAGGCAATCGCCTTTAAGGCCTTTGGTCAAACGCTGATAATCCGCCAAATTATTTACCGGCTGCCTATTAATACCTAAAATCACATCTCCGGGCACTATCCCAGCTTCGTCTGCGGGGCTAGCGGAAGCTACATCACTAACAACTACGCCGGGTTTTGCCTTTTGCGCCTCCACAGTTATGCCGCGCCACTTTTGCGCTGCTTCTTCTCTGCCGGGCTGCGCCTGAGCTTCTGTTTCCGCGGCTTCATCGGGCCGCGCCCCCACCACTACATCGATATTCATTTCCTTTTTTTCGCGTACTACCGTAAGTTTTATTTTGCGCCCGGCCTCGGTTTTACCCACAAAGTTCAATAAGTCTCTTACCGCATTAATCGCCTGGCCATCGAACTTTTTGATCACATCCCCTTCTTTAATTCCGGCTTTTTCTGCCGGGCCGTCTTTTAAGGCTGTTGCCACTAAAACGCCTGTTCTATCCGAAAGATTAAAATATTTGACCAGGTCATCATTTAAATTCTGGACCGTTATTCCCAGCCAGCCATAAACGATTTTTTTGCCTTCAATCAAACGGCTGATTACTCTCTTGGCATTGGCAATAGGAATAGCAAAGCCTACGCCCTGGTATCCGCCGCTTGTGCTAAAAATAGCGACATTAATACCGATAACTTCTCCTCTTAAATTTACCAATGGCCCGCCGGAATTACCAGGATTGATTGCCGCATCGGTCTGAATCAAATCATTATAATCACGTTCCTGCGAAAGCGCCCTGCCCAAGGAACGATGTAAAGCGCTCACCACCCCTACAGTTACCGTAGGCTCAGGATTATCCAAAGCGAATCCGAAGGGATTGCCAATAGCTACTACCCATTGGCCGATCTTTAAATTATCGGAATCCCCCAAAAGGGCCACCGGTAAATTATCGGCATTGATTTTTACTACTGCAAGGTCCGCGCGCGGGTCCTGGCCTTTAAGCTCTCCGTTAAATTTTCTGTCGTCGGATAAAGTCACGGTAATTTTATCCGCGCCCTCGACTACATGCTGGTTGGTTAAAATATAGCCTTCGGGATTGATAATTACTCCGGAGCCTAAACCGATCTGCCGGTATTCCCTCTGCGGCATCTCTCCGAAGAACTCATCGAAAAACTTGCTGAAATTATCTTCATCGCCAAAAGGCGACTGATTGCCGCCAAATGGGGAATTGAAATAGAAACGCTTCACCCCTCCCATTTTTTCTTTGTGTTCCGTACTGATGGATACTACGGCTTTTCCGGTCGTAGCAGCTACATTGATTACCGCGTCTTCCATACGGTAACCTTCAAAAGAGGAAGAAGCTTGGCTTGAGAAACTTGGCTTTGCTGCCTGAGAGGCATTTTGGCTTTGCGCAGAGGAAAACAAATCGAGTTTCGCAGTCAAGGCCAATCCCAAAATTAATCCAACTACCAAAGGAACCCCGAAAATTAATATCCTCTTTTTCATCTTCCCCTCCACGCTATCCTTCAGGCTGATTTATTTTCTTTCTGATTTCTTTCTCGATATCATCCTGCAATTTCGCTTTTTCTTTCAAGGTTTTGATTGCCGCGTCCCTGCCTTGGCCCAATTTTTCATTCTGCCAGGAAATCCAGGTTCCAGATTTTGCCAAGACCTCCAAATTTAAACCAGCGTCGATAATACTACCGGTTTTTGCAATCCCCTCGTTATGCAGGATTTCGAATTCTGCCTCGCGAAACGGCGGAGCAACCTTATTTTTTACTACCCTCACTCTTACTCTGCCGCCGATAACGCTATCGCCTTCTTTTAAAGAAGCAATCCTTCTGACATCCAAACGCACAGAAGAATAAAACTTTAAAGCGCGCCCGCCAGGAGTAGTTTCCGGATTGCCAAACATTACTCCGATCTTCTCCCTGATCTGGTTAATAAAAATCACGGTAGTGCGGGATTTACTGATTGCGCCGGTTAATTTTCTTAAAGCCTGGGACATTAAGCGCGCCTGCAGCCCCATATGCGAATCGCCCATTTCGCCTTCGATTTCTGCGCGGGGGGTGAGCGCTGCCACTGAATCGATTACCACTAAATCCACGGCATTGGAGCGCACCAATGTTTCGGCGATCTCCAAAGCCTGTTCTCCGGTATCCGGCTGAGAGATCAACAAATCATCGAGGTTAACCCCGATTAATTTGGCATAAGTAGAATCAAAAGCGTGCTCTGCGTCGATAAACGCTGCTACCCCGCCTTTTTTCTGGTTTTCGCGGATCGCAGTCAAAGTAAGCGTAGTTTTTCCCGAAGCTTCCGGCCCAAAAATCTCGATTACCCTGCCGCGCGGTAAGCCTCCTACGCCCAAAGCCCAGTCTAGCGTAAGGGCGCCGGTGGGAATAGTTTCTACGTTTACCTTTACATCCCCGCCTAATTTCATGATTGACCCTTTGCCAAACTGTTTCTCTATTTGGGAAAGTGCCAATTCCAACGCTTTCTGGCGGTTGGAAAGGTCCTTATTCTCCTCTTTCTTCTCTTTTTCTTTAATTACCATAGTTTCCTCTCTGCCTGCTTTATGAAGCAGGCGCTTTAATTAAAATTTTAGGTTAATTATTATAACGCTAAGGGTTTTATCTGTCAAACAAATTCGCCCTAAAAAAAACCTCCTTTCCGCTATAATTGACGCGGAAAGGAGGAAAATCTCACAAAAATACTTTCGCTATTTCGCTCTCTTTACCTCTGTTTCCAGCTTGGCAACGCGATCTTCTAACTTGATGATATATAGGTAAGCTTCTTCCAGCTTTTCTAAAACTAGCCTGTTTTGTTCATAAAGCTTAACACCTTCTTTTTTGAGCTGTGCAGTTGAAGGCATATTAGGCAAATGTTTATTTTTAGCGACGTATTGTTTCAGGTCTTTAAAGTTCATCATCTTGTAGTTGCTGTCAAAAACATAGTCCGGGTTCGCATAAGCTGTGGCACCTTTC
>JAQUMX010000005.1 GCA_028717885.1 Candidatus Omnitrophota bacterium | reverse complement strand
TCACCGCGCCAAAAGCCTTGCCCTTGATAATTGCCTGCATTTTGCCTCCTCCTTGTATACGTTTTATGTGAAAAGTATGATTTGTATGATAAATCATTTTTTTACGTTTGTCAATAAAAAACCTGGCTCCTTGTTTTTAAGTGGCCAGGAAATAATTTTTTAAAAATATGCTGTTATTTCTTAAGCTGCATCACCTTTTCGATCTTTGCGATCAGGTCTTTCTTGTCTATCGGTTTTACCAGGTATTCCACTACCCCTTCCTTGTAGGCTCTGACCTTGTCCGCTTTTTTATCCAACGCAGAAAGCACGATGATCGGGATGCCTTTGCCTATCGGGTCGTTGTTGAGCATCTGGCAAGCTTCCAGGCCACCAATAACCGGCATAAGCAGATCCAATAGTATCACATCGGGTTTAAAACTATGCACCTGCGAAATAAGTTCTTTTGCGGATAATAAACCCATTACTTCGTACGCGCCGGTTTCTTCTAGGTTGAGTTTTGTAATTTTCACAAAATCTTTTTCATCATCGATCACCAATACCTTGCTCTTACTCATTTCATTCCCCTTTGGCCACCTTAAGGCCTATAGTAATCTTGGTGCCATGATTTACCCGGCTCTTGATATTGATAAAACCTTCGAGCATTTCAATAATACTCCTGGAAACCGCCAGGCCCAACCCGCTTCCTTTTGCCCCCTTAGTGGTAAAAAATGGGTCGAAAATTTTATCTAAATTACTTTCCGGGATCCCGTTGCCCGTATCTTCGATCTCGACGATCACGTATTGATTATAATCTTTGCAACTTGCTTCTGTAGCCCTGTAAGAACGTAAGTATAATTTGCCTCCCGCAGGCATTGCTTGAATGGCATTAAGGATAATATTGATAAATACCTGTTCCATCTTCATCTTATCCGCTAAAACCAGCGGCAATTTCGGGTTTAGATCTTTGACGATCTCTATATTCTCCTGCTTTGCCTCCGGGCCGATCAAATTCAGGGAATTCTCCAGGATAGAGCTGATGTTATCTTTTTTTATTTCCAGCTCCGTCAACCGCGAGAAATCGATCAATGCGCGGATGATCCTGTCTGCACGGCTGATATTTTCTTTGGCCATATTAATGACTTCCTGGATATTTTTTCGCGGGCCGCTGTATTTACTCTCCAGAAAATTGATACATTGCAGGATAATTGCCAAAGGATTCTTTACTTCGTGGGCTACACCGCTAGCCATTGTTCCTACGGCTTCCATTTTCTCTGCCTGGATCAGTTGCGCCTGCGCATTTTTTAATTTATCGTATGCCTGCCTTAATTCAATCTCTGTCTTTTTTCGCTCCGTAATATCGCGGGATACTCCTAATATCCCGGTGGCCCTGCCGTCTGCATCGCGCAAAAATGAGGCATTTACTTCAGCCCAATGCGTTGAGCCGTCTTTGCGGATCTCTTCAAGCTGTAAAGTGCGCGAGCGATAAGGGTCCTGTTGTTCGCGTTTCTCCTCCAAAGACATTTCTTCTACGACCGTACGCAGCGCCAAAGCATAAGAATCCGGCATCAGTAACTGGTCCAGCCGCAAAGTAAGCGCCTCTTCGTAAGTATAGCCAAGTATTCTTTCCACGGATGGGCTAAAAAACTGAAAATGCAGATTTAAGTCCATAGTCCAGACCACGTCGGAAATATTTTTTGCCACCAATCTATAACGTTGCTCTTTGATCTTTAATATCTGCTCGGTTTTTTTTCGTTCGGTAATATCGCGGTAGACGCTTAAGAAAAGGTTGGCTTGTTCGTAGGGGACTATCGAAGAATAAATAAGAACATTTTTTAATTCACCTGCTTTAGTGCAAATCATAGCTTCTATTTCCCGGCTCTTTTTCGTAGCTAACAGCTCTTCAACGCCTTTTAAAGCATTATCCCGGTCCTGGGGGTCAGGATATAAGAGAGTAATAAAATCTGCCGCGGCATTTGCCTCTTCCATGGTGTAGCCGGTAAGCTGCTCCATTGCCGGGTTATAAATATAGAAATTCCCTTTTTCATCACTAAAGGTAATGCCTTCCTGAATTGCTTCGAGCACACGGCTTAAGCGGCTCTCGCTCTCCTCTAATTTTTCGTCTACCTTCATATATTGACTGCCGATTTTTTCCAGGCCGTCAATAGAACGTTTCAGGGAATTTATTTCTTCAAGGAGCTCATTCTGGATTCGTTCTCTGTCATCCATTCTGCCGCCTTTCAGAAGATAAGTATATACCCGCAAAAAACTAAAATCAATAGAATAAAGTACTTACCACTTCAATCCGGCCCCTGCCATGATAGCGGATTCTTTCTTTGATTGCAGCAAGCGTAAAAATGCCTGGCCGTCTCCGGAAAAGATGTCCCGCGATAATTCCAGTTCCGCTCCGACCTCCTCGCCGAAATTATTCTTCAGATTAAGGGAAACCGTATTTTTATCGTTAAGCCTTGCCTGTGCCCCAAAAACCAGGGATTGAATTCCTTTCCCCTGCCGTTCGATTTCAAACAACAAACCGATATTTTTCTCTACCTTCCATTTGCCAAAAAAAGTGATCGTGCGCCTAACCGGATTTTTCCGCCCCGAAATCCCGATCCCTAATTCATATTTAATACAGTTATTTTTGAATATGCCTGCCTGCGCGGAAAAATCGAAACGGGAAAACGAATCAATGCCCAGGGAATAAGACAGCCTGGCTTTATCCACTACCTGCCATTTTCCCCGTAGGAGAAGCGAATGCACCTCTTTGGTTTTACGGACCAGGTTTTCTTTGCGGTAATTATAAACGATCTGATAACGGCCATTAACCTCCCAGGCGCCTTCAAAGATCAAAATATCGGATTCGCCGCCTTCTTTTTTTACTTTAAAGTTAAGCCGGTTATGCTCATCTGCCTGCCATGAGCCGCAAAGCTCCAGGCCATAAATATAAAAATTCCCCTTTTTTGTCCTGCCGGTTACCGCAAAAAGCAATGAGTTTTCGCGCAGATCGATAATTTCGCCTTCCAACACCACCTGGTCGCCGAAAGCCTGCCTCGCTGATTTATCCAGAGTGATTTTAAGCTGATGGTTTTCGGTCAATGACCAGATGCCTTTTAATTTTACCTGATGGGGGATTTTTAGTTCCTTTGCAACCGGGGACTTAATATGGTAGGTTAAGGTATTCTGGCCGGAGATCTTAAACTGGCCGTCGATTACCTTTCTTATGCCTCGCAAAGCAGAATTTAACGCAGTCAGCCTGTTATATGGATCGAATTCGTATCTAATTTTCTCCATAATTTAAGCTTTGGTTATGATTGTAACATGAAAAGTTTTGCTTGGGAATGGATTTGTTGGGAAGTTATTTAAGAGAATTACAATATGGCTTTAACGTGCCTTAAATATATGTTTACAATTTGCGCTCTATGTATTCCTTTAAAGCCACGGCGTTGTTAAACCATTCATCCTTAGCGCCGTAAAGCAAAGTGATCTTTTCTTTTTTCGCTTCGGCAATTAGCGGTTTCAGGGCGTCTTTATGCATACTTAGCTCATGAAAATAAAGCTTTTTAAATTCCGGCCATTTTTGCGGCTGGTGTCCATACCATTTGCGCAAATGATCGCTCGGCGCGATATCTTTAACCCAAAAATCGATCTTTGCCTTTTCCTTAGTTAAGCCGCGCGGCCAAAGTCTGTCTACCAACACCCTCTCGCCATCCTGCTTTAACGCCGGAGCATATACCCGCTTTATCTGAATCATGGGTTTCCCTTTTCTAATTTAGCTACTATTGATTTATATTTTTCGTGAATTAATTTACGGTCAAATTCCCAAAATGTACAAAGCATACTGTCCTGTTCCTGTTTGCTGAAGTATTTCATTGCGGGGATAAAGAACTGTTTATCTTCTTTACGGATATGCAGGCGATAAAGCCTGGTCAATGCTTCGATATCCTCGGCATTTGTTTTATCGGCAATTTTTGCCACCAATCCCCTTACCTGCTCATGGTCGTTTTTTAAGCTCTCCAGCATCATCTTATCAACGGAAGAAAGAGGCTTGGTATCAAGTTCCTTAAAAAAGAAGCCTTCTTCCTTTCCATGGTGGCAACGGTCGGCGTAAATAATCAGGAAATCTAGCGCTGCTTCCACGATTTTTTTGTTAATTGGTTTTTTTTCCAATAAAGCGATCACCCGTTCGATCAACCTGTGCTCGATCATTAATGGCCCGATCGGCTGCATGGTAATCTTTATATCTGTTGCCACACTAATCCTCACCTCGCCAAAAGTATGGTTAGTTCAGACACATGCTCCTGTTCATCAAGAATAACATGCCGGATCTCATGCTCCAAAGTCTCGAATTCATATTGCAGGCTTTGCTTGTTTTCTACTACCTTATTATAGATCTTCTTATAGAAATCAATTGCTTCTTTTTCGTTCTTACGGTTAACTTCTAGGATTTGTGCGGTTTCTTTAGCCTTGTGAGTTTCGGCAATGCCCATGGTCGGCTCTCCCATCAGGTAATTACCAATCAAATTACGGAATTTTCCTTCGTGTTTTTCTTCGTCAGAGGCGATTTCTTTTAAGCGTTCGATGATTTTCTCTGAACATAAACCCTGGATTAATTCCGCGTGAGCCAAATACTGAATCCTTGCCGCATGCTCCAGTTCCAACGCCTGATTCAACATTTTTACCAACTCTTCTTTGATAGTTGCCATACACTTTACTCCTTTCTGATTTTAGGTTCCTGTTTCATTAACAATTATAAAAGAAAGTAAAAATTTGAAAACTGCCTTATTCCTTAATTTATTGACTTTTTTCGCCCAATTAGGGCGCACCAATTCATTATTTAGAATTGCATGCGATCAAAGAAATTTCAAAAATAAAAGGAGGATTTATGACTTATTCGAGGGATTTGATTCTTTGCAGTAATGTTTCTATGTCGAAGGGCTTTTTGAAAACAGCAGAAACTAATTCGTTCACCTTTTCTTCTTCCAGTAATTTTTCAATCGCAGGCCGGCCGCTGATAATAAAAACTTTGCTTTCCGGATCCTTGAATTTTATCTTCTTTAACAAATCTACCCCGCTAAGATGCGACATCTTGTAATCTAATAAATAAAGGTCGTAAGAATGGCTGCTGATAAGCTTTTCTGCATGCAATGTATCACTGGTATTCTCAACGATAAAACCTTCGTCGCGCAAAATTTCCGCCATTTCTTCAGCTAATTCCGCATCGTCGTCAACTATGATGATTTTTTTAAGCATTTTTACTGCCTAACCGGGACAATGACGGTAACGGTTGTGCCCTTTCCTTTTTCACTCTCGATATTGATCTTGCCATTATGCAGGCGCATAACCTGCATACACACTGCCAAACCCAGCCCCGTACCTTTTGCTTTAGTGGTGAAGAATGGATTAAATAACCTCTCCAAATATTCCTTATCTATCCCTTCTCCGTTATCCTTAAAATAAATAGAGATCATACTGTCATCCACAGAAGAAGCGACTTCGATTTCTCCCTTATGGTCGGCAAATGCATCGTAAGCATTGTTCAAGATATTGTTGAAAACTTCTTTTACCTGCAGCTGATCAACCTGCGCCATTATGCCTTGCAATTGCTTTAAATCTTTTTTTACTAAAACCTGGTATTTGTCAAAACGCTCGGCTACAGAGGAAATACATTCATTCAGGACCTCATAAATATTGGTGTTTTCAAAATGCGGCATTTTCAAACGCGAATAGAACAAAAGATTGTTAATGATTTGTTCGCTTTCAGAAACTTTGGTATCGATATTGGCTAGATGCCTGTCAAGCTGCGGATTATTGGCCTTACGTCTAATATTATATGTGGCCATTTTTATTGCTGCCAGAGGATTACGCAATTCGTGAGCAACAGTAGCAGAAAGAGTACCGATATCTGAAAGCCGCTTTTTTTCTACAAGCTCGTTCTGTGCCCTTATTAATTCCTCTGTGCGCTCAGCCACCCTGTGCTCTAACTCTCTATTCGACTGGCGTAAAGCTTCGGAAATTTTCTTACGCACGGTAATATCCTGCCCCTGGGCGATAGTTGCTAGCAGATTTTTCCCGTCTTCAGAATAAATGTTCGCCGAATTCCAAAGCACTAACCGGATATCATTGTCTTTACGCAAGATGGGCACCTCTTCCCCTTCCCAATGCTCACCAGAGAGAGTACGTTTTATTTTCCCAAGCGATTCTTCCTTGCTTTCGGAAGGGAATAATACGCTTAAATCCTTTCCCAAAACTTCTTCGGATTTATAATTAGTCAGGCGTTCGAAAGCATGATTAAAACGGGTAATCTTAAAATTTGTATCCCAACAGATAAATGGCGCATTGGCATAATTAAAAATACTCTCCAGGTAATCGCGCGCCTGGCGTAACTGCCGGTTTGTGTTTTCTAATTGGCTGGTGCGTTCCTGCACCAATAATTCCAGATGGTTGCGGTATTGTTTAAGCTCTTCTTCAATGCGCTTACGCATAGTTATATCGCGCGCTGCTGCAAAAACTCCTAAGACCGCTCCGTGCTCATCCCTATAAACCGTGGCATGATAAAGCACATCCATCATATGGCCATCTTTATGGCGTATAGTCAGCGGGTAGTCTGTAACAAAACCTTTCTCAAAAACCTGCTGGTACCCCTCGCGGGCTTTCTCCGGTTCGGTAAAATAACTGGAGAAGTCGGTACCGATCAATTCCTGCCGTAATAGGCCCGTGGCTTTAATTAAAGCTTCATTCACATCCGAAATCTTTCCGTCTGCGGAAATAGTAACCAAAGGGTCTAAAGAAGCCTCGATTAAGCTGCGGGC
Source organism: Candidatus Omnitrophota bacterium (assembly GCA_028717885.1). Taxonomy (GTDB): domain Bacteria; phylum Omnitrophota; class Gorgyraeia; order Gygaellales; family Profunditerraquicolaceae; genus JAQUMX01. The sequence goes on along the minus strand of JAQUMX010000005.1, from coordinate 63,193 downwards.
ATATTGCGAGGCCTGCCGCATGGCTTCCTGCGTACGTTTTTGCTCGGTAATATCAATCCCCATCTCCAAAATTATCGTTTCGCCATCGACATCCTTAAAAGGAAAATCAAAAATATCATAATTACGCTTATTCGGCCCCAGCCATTCCCAGTGAAACGGGGAATTTGTTTTCAATACTTTATAGGTTTCGCAGTTCTCGCATGGCTTACTGCGTTTAAATAGATATTCATAACAACGCCTGCCTTCTGATTTTCCAAAGTGTTCTTCAAAATAACGGTTGGCAAACGGAACATGGTAATTCCGATCTAATAAAACTACATATGCCGGCAAAGCATCCAGGACCTCATGGAACCTTCTACGCTCAAACTCTAGCTCCGCTAAATTCTTTTTCAGGTCAAGGGTCATTTTATCGAAAGCCCTGGAAAGCTGGCCGATCTCATCTTTTGACTTAAGCGCAACTTTATGCTCAAGGTTGCCGCTACCTATGATCTGCGCCCCCTTGGAGAGCTTCTTGATCGGAGAAGCAACGGTATCGGCAATGGAAAATGCAAAAAAAGCTGCAAAAATAGATGTGATAATCAGGATAAAAATAGTTATTTTTTTCAAATACGCCGCACCCGACAAAGCTTCGCCACTATCGATTTTGGTTACCAATCCCCAATCCAATTCAGGAAGATAGTTCCATGCAGCTAAAACCTTCTTTCCGCGGTAATCGGTCAATTGCCCGGAACCAGCAATTCCTTTCACGGCTTGTTGGATCGGCCCTCCGAGTTGGCCGCCGATAACAACACTACGTTTAAAAGCGGCATTTTTATCGTGTCGTAAAGAATTCAAAAATACAACTTCGTTCCCTTTCCTTTGCCCTATCAGCACCTCCCCTGTTTTACCCAGGCCCGTTGCGTTCTCTATTACCTTATAGGCCGGAACCATATCAATCTCAAAAATAATCTCGCCGATAATGGCATTTTCGAGATCGAAAGCAGGAGCGGCTAATATCATTTGCGGACGCGCGACTTCTTTTTGTTTCAAGAAAATCCCGGAAAAGGAAACTATTTGCTTCCCTTGCTCAAGTGCTTTTTTCCCGGTACTCGGGAGAGTTTCCAAAAGTTCATTTTGAAGATTCCCTGGCAATGATGAATAAACAACCTCGCCCTCAGGATTTACCAACATGATGTCCGAAATGTTCAAAGCAGCCGGTATATTATGTAGCGCCTCATCAGTCAACTGGCTGGCATTCACAAACTCCGGATTAGCGCGGTCATCGGAAAACCGAATAAGGATCGGCAACTCTTTCTTAATCACATAAAACATCTGCACTACTTGCATATTCGTTTTTAATTCACGGAAGTAGCTTTCGATCTTTTCGGATTTAAGCGCGGCAATATTCTCCATATATGAAGTAGTATCTTTATAGAGAGAATTCCTGTACTTGGTAAAGATTATAATAGTAACAATCAGGATGGGGATCAAAGCAACTGAAAGGACCATTAAGGTAAGCTTGGTTCTTATAGACATGCTATTCTAATTTTCCTTATCTGAGATGCCTTTTGCCTGTTTTTTTCTTGAGTGCCTTTTTTGTTTTATTGCGGTATTGCGTAGGGGTCTTGCCGGTAAATTTCTTGAATTGGCGGATGAATGATTCGGTATTTTCGTACCCTAATTTATCCGAAATTTGATTGACGTTGTAACCTGATTTTTTCAGGAATTTCCTGGCTTCTGCAATTTTGATTTTCAGCCTATACTCGTTAAATCCGGTCTTGGAATATTCCTTAAAAACCCGGCTTAAATATTTTGGGCTTAAATAAACTGCCTGAGAAGCCTCTTTAAGGGTGGTCTTTTTGAAGCGGTTACGCTCCATAAATCTTTTAACCTTTTCAATTTTTCCTCTCAAGTCAAGGCTGGCAGCATCCGCTTCACCGCGCCTTTTAGATAACAGCTTCTCTATGGCGTCTTTTAAAACATGAAAGTCTACCGGCTTTTCGAGATAATCATTCGCATGCCCTTTTAATGCTTCCACTGCCACATCTTTGGAACTGTGGCCGGTTAAAATAACTATTCCTAAATCAGGGTCTGTCTTACGGATCTCTTCCAGGATTTCGATGCCAGATGGCCCAGGCATCATCACATCCAGAATAATCGCACCGATCTCGTTTGCTCGGCGTAATATTTTCAATGCCTCCATGCCATTAGAAGCCTCTATTGGCTCGTAATCCTCAAGAGCATCCTTAAGCTCCTGGCGAAATTCTTCGTCATCATCAACAATAAGGACTTTTTCCGGCACTACTTAACTCCTTTATTAGACAAAGAAATCAATCTTTAGGTTAATTTTATATTAAAACGTTAAAACACGATAGACAAAGTTCTACCTTTTTCTGACCTATTGCTACATGATAAATTAAGGCATTCGCACCAATTCCAACAGGAAAAAGCAGATTATCATCGCGGCTAATCCTAAAGGCACTGCGAATTTCGCCCACTCCGAACTCTTGATCTTTAGCTTTCCTGCGGAAATTATATTCGGGATATTTCCGGGGATCAGCATGCCTCCGGCAATTAAAAGGCCAAGCAAGGCTGATTTGATTTGTAAGATGGTCATCGCAGGGCTGATTTCCGCTGCGGCAATGGTAGCGTTATCGAGTACGGCGGAAACCGTATTCACCCAGAATAGCCCGGCATCCGGCATTTTCGATATATAGGTATCTATAATAGGCTTGAAGCCTTTCCCCAGAAAAATCAGCGCCATGACAAAAAAATATACTTTCAACGCCCTAATGAATATATCTTTAAAATTTTCTGCTTCCTGGGATTTCGAGGCGTCTTTGCGCCTATGTTTCCCGGAAATCAACACCGCTCCTAAAATAGCGAAAATAATGACCCCCGGAAAGACATAATGCCAGAGTTGCTGGAATAAAAAAAGGAACCCTGCTTGATAAGGTTCGCCTTTTAATTTAGACACTACGATGGTAGAGAGCGGCTCGCCTATCGGTGTTAATGCTGCGCCTAAGCCGATAGCAAAACAAGCAATCACTGTCAGGCGTACCATGGATTTCCTTTCCAGCCCCAGGCAATGGATGATCTCTACCAGGGCCAATGCCGCAATGATAGCCGTAATCATGCTCGACAATAACCCCAACAACACTATCAGGGAAAAAACAAAAAATTTCAACCCTGTTGCCCGCACTAACCTTTCGATATTCTTAGCGATCGATTTTTGAAAAAGCCTAAAGAGCATCCCGGCAATCAGGACCGCAGCCGCAATTTTAATCGGCTCCATAACCGCTTCCTCTATCAGATGCGCGCTCCACTGGGAAGTAATAGTAACGGTCACGCCCCCCATAATAAAAAGAAATATTTCCAGCTCCTCTTCGATTCTTTTCACGGAAAAAGGAGCCACTAAAATCACCCCTAAGATCACGAACAACGCCAGATGGATCATTTAACACCTCTTCGATGGTTTTTAAGGTTTCTCTCGATGCAACGGTAATCTTCGATCTCGCAATGCAACTGTTTATTGATAATTTCCAGCGCCCGGGACGTGATTTCCAACTGGAATTTATGCCTTTGATTACGGTAAAAAACATAGCCTAAAACCAGCAGCAAAAAGAAAAACAAGCCGATGAGCACGAAAATATCGCGCAAATTCCGGTGGATGGGGTTGACTAAGGCGGCCAGGCTTTCCGTCACCACCACAGAATAAAAACCGTCCGGCCGGTGCGCCCGGGAAAAAGCAAATAACTTCATTTCTTTTTTCCTCGTTTTTTCTCTTACCGGAAACACAAGCACTGCCGTCCCGGAAATACTGGCATCGATTTTTTCCAGAAAAAATTTTAAGGCAAATAACTCCTGCGGATTCAACCCTGCGCTGCCGATCTTAAAAAAACTCTTGCCGATTTCCGCTTTAACCGGATCGCTCACTATAATATGCTTCTTGTCCAGTACAAAAGTAGTAAAAGCAGTTTCCCGGTTGATATGCTGAACCAAGTTTTCTATATATAGCGGCTCCTGCCTGATCTCCAAGACCCGGTTTTCGATATCATGGCTGGCTGACTTGGCAATGATCTCCAATTCGCGTAATTCCGCATTGATTACCGAACGTTCAAAATCAATATGGTTAACCCAGCCTAAAATTACAATAGCGCATAGAGCAAAACTGATAAAAACAACCTGCAATAAGTTCTTCAGCTTCTTGATATGCCTCATGCGTTAATTGTTTTCATGATCTTCAGGTTCGTTTCTTCATTGACTTTTCTAATCTGGGATCCCGGCAGGCTCAATGCTTTAATTTTCTTCGGATGGTCAAAGTAAGAGGCAATTCTTTTCAATATCCCCTTTACTAAAATCGGGGAATATTCCCCGGTAATATCAAAACCCGCAATATTAAAGTTATCCTTAATAAGGCCTAAAAGAGACAAGACTTCTTCCAGAGAAAAATTGCCCTCTTCCCAGTTAGTCAATGCATAATCATTGGTTAAACAGTCTTTGTCCAGGGAAACGTAGACGTCTTTTGTGGGAATACGCTTGAGAAGCGAACGGAAAAAATTTTCCAAATTTTTTCCTTTAAGCTCCTGCCAAAAGATAGTATTAAACAAAAAATTCTTCTCTATTTTCAGCGAAGCGTTATCCGGGACATCCTTGCCGAAAGTTTTGGATGGCTTATGCGTATAGGGATAAATCTCCAGGCGGTTATCTTTGAGCGCTTCCAGGTAAGCGCCATTAATATTAAAACTTGAGATATCTTCGGAAGAAACGCCCAGAAGGATAAATTTTTTAACATTGGGCCTGGACTTAAGGACTTCTGTCACCCATGAACCGCAGCCGTAGCGCGGAGGACGGCTGTCCCAGTCAGGATGATGATCGAACATAATCACGGTAAGAGGCTCTTCGAAACGGCTGATGAGAATTTCGCTGATATGATGAAAATCCCCGGAACCCAGGAAAGTTATGGATTCCTTTGGCGTATCGAACAACCTATCCGCTAAAAGATCCCGGGTTTGCCGGGAAGTAAAATGGCGCGCCTGCGGACCAAATTCCCTTAAGGCAACGATATCGCATTTATACTGCCCCAAGAGCTTCTTCTGCTCCAAAATACTGCCGTCTAAATCTAAAACCCGGATCCTGTCACCTAACACCTTTTCTCCCGTTGGAAAGCATTATTTACCTATAACAGAGGAAGTATTATTATATACCGTAATATCATACCCTGTAAATAGGTGAATTGCGCCTAACAACAGGAAAGGTTAAACCTATTTTTTCTTACAGGTACAATCTTTGGCTTTTTTGCCGCAACCTTTACAAACGCCTTTTTCGATCGGTTGCCCGCATTTACACGGGGTACATCCGCATACGTCACACATCTTTCCCTCCTTTGTTAACAGTTAATAATTGTTTCATAAGGGGATTATCTCTTAAATATCAGGTAAGTAAACTGGGGGGCTCTGCTTTTTTCTGACTTTTTTCTACTAGGACAGGCCGATTAAAATAGATCTTTTTCCCGGTCCTGGCGGCCTTTAAAAAAACGGCCCGGCCCTGCCTGTGCCTGGGAGATGAATTGATTAAACTGCGCAGGAGTAACTATCTTTCTTACTTCCAGCATTCCGGAGATTTTTTCATCGACAATTTGCGCCTGTATTGCCTTTAGCTCCGTCGCTAATTGAAGGATTTTTCCCTTATTTAGCTGCTCTTTTTGCAATTCCTGGCGAATGGCTTCCCTTTTTTCGTTCGTCTGGGCAAAAAGTATTCCGCTTATTTCACGGTGTTTATTCCGGTTTTGCTCCAGCATCATTTGCTGTTCGCTGGTAAGGCCGAGGCTTTTAAAAAAACGCTCTCCTCCGGGATGCATCCGCCCAAAACTGCCGAAGCCTTTTTCCTGCCGGGAATACGGAGCCTGGGAAGATGCAAAAAAGAAATACGCCAATACCGCCAATAAAACAACGGTGACCGCTACGAATATTTTCTCCCGCTCAGTAATCATCTTTGCCCTCCTTTTAGCGCGATCAACCTCTCTCGCGCCCTTTTTAACCTGGACCGCACCGTATTAATATTGATCTCTAATGTGTCCGCAATTTCCTGGTAACTTAAGCCTTCCAAATTACGTAAAACAACTACCGCCCTTTGTTCGGGGTTAAGCGCATCCAATAGAGAATTTACCTGCGCCTCTTGCTCTTGTTTATCGCTTAAAAGGCCTTTATCCGCGGAAAAAACCGGATTATAATTCAGTTCCTCATTAAATTCGCCCCTCCTGCTTTCTTCTCTCTTCATTTTTTTTAAGTGATTAAGCGCGGCATTCACCGCGATCCTATAGGCCCAGGTTTTAAAAGAGGATTGAAAATGAAAACTTTTTAAATTACGGTAAATATTTAAAAAAACCTCTTGAGCCACTTCTTCGGCATCCTGGCTGCGCTTGACTATTCTTAAAGCCACATTATAAACGAAGCCGGCAGTTTCTTCATAAATGCTTCTGAAACTACCGGTATCGCCGGCTTGCGCCTTGATCACAATTTCTTTAGCTATATCCTGCATTGCCACCTCTGGAAAATGAGCAAAACTTACCTGCCTTGCGGTAATTGCGGATTAGCCTGCTGCATCGCCCCCGGGCCAGAGCAATTCATTTTACGCTCCATTTTTTCCCCCATGAACTGCATCTTATGGAATTCCCGGTTATTGCCGGAGATCCCTTTTCCCAGTATTAATGCTGCGCCTACCCAGAGCAGGACCGCAATACAATATCCGAACACTTTAAGGTTCTGTGAATCGGATTTTCGCGCAGTCAACAGGATAAAGTAGCTCACCGCCAACAATACCACTGCGTGTACTAACGAGAAAATTGCGCCATGTACCATCATAATTTCCTCCTTTCGTTATTTCCCATATAGGGCCCTTAACTGATCAACAGTAGGGTTGCCTTCATAATATTCGCCTTGTGGCCCGACATAACCATTGCCTTGCCTGGTAAGAGTAACCTGCGTATATCCTCCGCGAGAATTGGGGACATTGATTACTACTGCGGCCCCCGGCACAACCGTAGGAACAATTGCAACAGTATTAGGCACAGTCACTACAGTAGCAGTGGTTGCCGGAGCCGGAACTACAATATAACCTCCCGAATGCTGCCTGAAGTAAACCCCGTCGTCATAATAATAAGGCACCCCCCGCACATATACTGTTTCATAACGCGGCGGGAGAGTCGAAACTATGGCGCCAATTGCCAGCCCTGCTCCGAAAAGCCCCCAAAACCAGTTTGTGTCATGCCAACGGCCGCCTTGATAAGAATAATGCCCACGGCCGCCGTGCCCGCCCCAGGCAAATGCGTCTTGCGAATACAAAACTGTAAACGCAGGAAGCAACAACAAGATTACCAGTAACTTGTTTTTAAGTATCAGCTTATTCATCTCTACCCCCTCCTTTTTCTTTAGAGGAAATATTCCTCGATCAGTGTCCCAAAATCACTTGTTGTTTCCGTTTGCGCTTGCGAAACTCCGAATGCCGAAGATACATAGTTTAATTGCTCTTCCTCCCTAAGGCCGGCCATATATTGGTTAAAGAAAATCACGGAAGTAATCAATACCGCAAGAAGAAAGCTTACCGCTACCGGAGCTAACCTGGGAATAAAAACCCGCACAGGATGCTCCTGCTCTTGGCAGATCTTTTCCACGATCGCCGGCCAAAGAGTTTGCGGCACTGCTTGCCTGTTTTGCCCTTGGAAGGGCGTAACCAGGCCTTTTTGTGCCTCTTCCAGAAATCCCCGGCATACAGCGCACTGCCTTAAATGTGTATTAATGCGTTCCTTTTCCGGGGCCTCCAGCTGCCCGTCAATATAATCCGTAAGGATCACGCTTCTAATCTCTTTACATTTATCCATCTTCGCCCTCTTTTTGCCTTTCTACCAACTTAGACAACCAAAATGCGAAAAAAGTTCCATCTTTTTTATTATATTTAGATGCTTGATAAAGAGAAAGGATTTTAACTTACGGCTATCGCTCAAATGACAAAAAAACGTTAGAGAAATACAGCTATGCTTTTAAGATAGGCTTTATGTTATACGCTTGTATCTGAAATCGTATCCCGTATAAGCAATAATGGGTACCCCTTATTCGCCAGAGTTTTAATCTTAAGCAGCCTCTCACTAACCTCTCCTTCTTCATATAGGCGCTTATTTCCCCGGCGGCCTACCGTTTTAAGCAGCCCTAAGTTGGTATAATGCGTTAGCGTCGAATAAGGTAAGCCGAATTTAACACAGACCTCGACTGAAGAAATTATTTTTCTCATTTTTCCTTCTACTTGATGTAATTACTTTAAGTAAAGTAATTACATCATATATTATACATTTTGTCAAGTAAAATAATTTAAATTCTATGATCATAAGTTTTATAAAAATGGGGGTGAAAGAGTTTTTAAGCTTGGGGCGAGAGTATAACTGTCATCCAGAATTGGAAAATATCGCTGGTTTCGAACATGCCCTGTTTTGCGCTTGGGCCCCTGCCTTCTATTGTTAAGCCGATAGCGATTGGCCTGCCTGGTTTTACGCCTATAGCATGCGGGTATTGAGGCGTTTTAGAAAGCGGGACTTTCAGTTCATAAACAAAATAATCGTTTTCTCTGCCGACTTTTGCTGCAAATCCTAACTCGTTTGCTTCTTGCGAAGACAGCTCCAGAGGTTTATCCTTTAAGAGGTCTTCGGGGAATAATCCTTTTTCGCCTTTACGGCTGCGATTACGCGGATGCTTTTCTTTTGCTTGATAATCCGCAGGGCGCTCGATAATTTCAAACCTATCCGCCAACTCCTCAGCGGTCTCCAAACGCCGATTAAAATCCTTATCCAAGAGCCTTTCTTTTTCCCTGTCTATTAAGCCGCCTGTATCCTGCTGGTCCCGCCAATTTACATCTTCTCCTCTTTTTTCTTCTCCTAAAAACATACCGCCCGCGGGAAAACTTACTCCGAAAACCTGCCTTTGCTTGTCTTCGGCATCAAACCAACTCACCATGCCTCTACCCATAACCTGCGCTTCAATTTCGCGGTTCCTGGTAATTAAACACAAATACAGGAAATCATGGCCATTTGCCAGGTACAAAGAAGTTTTTGTCTTTTCATCGTAATAAGCCGGAGAAAAATCATTCCAGTCCTGGTATCTGCCGTCTATACTGATCTTATCCCCTGCCCAAGAACTATAAAATACCGGTTTCTCGCAACCGTAAATAAAAAAAATTAAAGATAAAAAGATAAGCGCCTTTTTTATTAAAACCAAAACTTTCATTTTTATTTCTTTTCCTGGACTTTTTCGAAGCTACCGCAGCCATCTTCGTTAATTGCCCCTATAATAACGCCAGAAACAGTATTATCCGGGTCCACATCGAACCTGACAAAAGTGGGGGTTTCGCTTAAATCAAAATCCGGCCAGGTAGCTGTAAAATCGTTTTTGTCCCAGTGCGTTAATTTTAATTCCGCTTTGAGCGGGCCGATAAAAATCGACAGGTTCCCGTTATTTTGCGAAACGGAAATTTTTCCATAAACATTATTTTGATACTCGCCGCTATATTGCTCTAACGGCAGCGACGGGCACATTTGCTGCGGGGCCTTGGGGATTTTGGCTAATTCTTCGTCCCTCTCCTTCTTCTCCTTTTCCTTCATTTCAGTAATATTATCTTTAAGTGGCTTTCCAAAATAATTATTAAAGAACCTGAAAGCTACATCTTCCGGAAAACCGGTGATGAGATTGGAAAGGATTACGATGCCTATTTTTTCCTGCGGCACAAAAGCGATCATGGTTTTACTGCCGCTGGTACCTCCGTTATGCCAAATTACCGGGTACGGCTCATTTTCCATATAAAGCCAGGCTTGGGCATAATAAGCCGAATGGCCGCTGATTTTCTCGTCAATGATCGTCTTCGGGCTATGCAAAAATTCCATATTCTTTTTGCTGATTAATTGTTTTCCGTTGATGGCACCTGCGTTAATTTGAAATTTAAGCCATTTTACCATATCCTTGATATTGGAGTTAATCCCGCCTGCCGGGGCATAGGTATAAACCCAGTTCATATATTTCCAATCCATGGGCACAGCTACGATCTTGTCTTTTGCTTTCATATGGATAAAAGAAACATCTTTAGCCTGGCGAAAAGATGCCAGGTCAAGAGTCGAATCTGACATGCCAAGCGGCTTAAAAATACGCTCCTTAATATTATCTTCCCAGCTCTTGCCGCTTAATTTTTCCTCAAGCGCTGCCATTGCCAGGAACATATTGTTCTGATAGGCGTATTTGGTGCGGAAACTCGATATTGGCTTAATGTAACGGATAGCCTTGATAATTTGATTGCGGTCAAATCCGCAGATCGATAAAAGATCCGCAGAATAACCTGGTAGGCCGCTGTGCTGCGCCATAAGTTCCCAAACCTCAATCTCCCGGGTTACCCACGGGTCATACATCACGAAATCAGAAAGATATTTTATTACCGGGTCTTCCCAATTGAACTTACCCTCATCCTGCAGCATTGCCGCAATTGCGGCGGTAAAAGCCTTGGAAGTAGAGCCAATCTGAAAAATCGTCTCCGAAGAAACTGCCGAAACAGCGCCTGCCTCTTTTACGCCAAAACCTTTCGTATAAACTACCTGGTCGCCCTGGACTATTCCTATGGCCATACCGGGAATTTCCCATTCTTTCATCCCTTTTTGCAGGTATTGTTCAAGGTCGTCGGTAATTTGCTTCCAGCGTTCCGGAGTAGGAACATTTTTATTATCTTGCGCATTTACTTGCCCAAAACTCAGTAAAAAAATTAAAATAAAAACAACCCTTAGACTTCTCATCCCTTCTCCTTTGTTTTCGACCAAATCGCTGCTAATACCGCAGCGCTCACAATGCACCAGGTGGCAAAAAGCGCGTTAGGGATCGCGGCTTCCGCCGATATGTGTTTGATTGCCAATACCGCCCCCATCCCGGCATTTTGCATTCCCACATTAATCGCCAGCGTACGGCGCTGCGCTAAATTAAACCGCATGCCTTTTCCTGCCAAATAACCAAATAGCAGGCCAAGAACATTCAAGATAATTACAGCAGCAAAAATTACCGGAGTAATTTTTCCTAATGCCTGTTTGTTTAAAGCTACAACTAACCCGCAGATAAAAGCAATAAAAAGCGTTGAGAGCGCGGGAAATACCGGTTTTATCCGGGCGGTAATTTTATGAAACCTGTGCTGCACCCATAAACCCAGTATCAGCGGCAAGATAACCATAACCATGATACTTTTCATCATCGGTAAAAATTGGATCGGGATATATTCCCGGCCTAAAAGAAGTGTTAAGGCAGGCGTGATTAAAGGGGAAACCAGTGTTGTGGCAGTAGTTAAAGCTACCGAAAAAGCTACGTCAGCTTCGGCTAAGTATGACATTACTCCCGCAGCCATGGCATCAGGGACTGCTGCTGCTAAAATCAAACCAACAGCCAATGCCGGAACCAGCCCAAAAAATTTCACGATACAAAAAGCCAAAAGCGGCATAATCACAAACTGCGCTGCAGTACCCAGCAATACCAGCTTTGGCTTTTCCAGGATAGGAGCGAAATCTTTTAAAGAAAGCAAACACCCGATTCCGAACATCGTAATTGCAAAGAGCCAATCAATAAAAGGCGATAAAGGTACCAATGCCTGCGGATAAACAAAGCCTATTCCTGCAGCCAAAACTACCCATATTACCAATAACCGGGAAAATTTTTCTAATCCCTTTAATAAAATTTCCATGCTAAAATTTTAACGCCTTATATGACCAATCAGACCAACCTAAGGAATCGTTAAATTGCCGATTATTTTTATTTAACCAGGCCTTAAACTCTTTTTCATTATCAAATTTTTTATCAACCTTGCCGTCGTGGTTGCTATCTACTTCTGCAGAACCGAATTTTCCGTTTACCGTATAAATCGTAACATCTTTCTTCCCGTCGAAATTCGTATCTGCCTCTGCTTGTTTTACGCCTTCATTATCATAATAATAAGTTACATCCGCTACACCGTCTTTATTCACATCCACCTTTTTGATCTTCATCAAAACCGCCTTTGGCCTTTCAGGCTCGGGCATATTCTTAGGCTGTTCAGGCAGCTGCTGCGCATCAGCAAAATATGGGCCTAAACAAAAAACCGCGCAACTTAAAACTATTATCCAGCTTATCTTTTTCATGCTTTCTCCTATCTTTTTAACCCCGGCGGGGCCTTTTTCCAGTTGTAGCCTTGTTTTGCTTCCTGAAACCCTAAATCAAAGAGCCTACGCATTGCTATCGGGTCAACCAGCTCTTTAAACTCTAAAAAATAATCCGCAGGTATATAGGCAAGGTTAAAATCGCCGTTACTGCTTTTCGCAAAATAGTACAATTGATAAAGGTCCCCGACAGATTGCGCATTAGTTAAAGCTTCTACCGTGCGGGCGGTAATCGCGGAAAGATTATCCGAAACTTCTTTGTAAAAAGGCTCGACATAGCCATTACGGATCACGTAGATTATATAATGATTGCGGGAACTATCGATGCCTTTTTCCTTCAAGGCTACATTAAACCCCTGTAATACATCGTAAAGAAAAAATACCTGCTTACTCACTCCTCCGTCCACATGCATTTCATCATACATTTTATTATCGGCTTCTACGTTTAAATAAACCGGCGGGAAAACGATCGGTATCGAAGATGATGCCAGGATAATTTTCCTAAAGAGCTTTAAGGACTGCTCATCTCCTATAGCGGCAATTTTCCCCATATCCCAGATTACCAGGCGCTCGGCATCCAGATTAGTAGTGCCTACGTAGAGCCTGCGGCCTTTATTATATTCGGCAGCGATCTCTTTTAACAATGCTGCGTCGAAATAATGGCCGATTAACGACTCCAATGGGCGCGTGCTGGCAAAAGAATTGACAAACGGGATCCTTATCTGCGCAACATCCTTGGTGGAATATTTGGTGTAGAACTCCTTTAGCCTATCATCGTATTTACTGCCTAAGAATACAAAAGGAGCGATAATAGCTCCAGTACTTATTCCGGTAACGATCTTAAAAACCGGCCGCGTGCCTGCCTGGGACCATCCGCTTAATAGCCCTGCTCCATACGCTCCATTGCCGGCTCCCCCGGAAATTGCCAGCATGTGATAGGTTTGAGGGTTCTGAAAATTAAAAAAAGGGGCTTCTTTCCCCTCCTGCTCCAGCAATTTGATAAAATCTTTTTTTATCGCGTCGCTGGGTATGCCGCTAAAGGCCCGGATATCCTGCATTCCGGAAACCCGGGTATCATTCAAAAGATTCTCCGGTACGGCATGGCGCACACTGGAGCATCCGGAAATAAGAATAGCCGCCGTCAATAAGAAAACTTGTTTTAACATTATTTATTAAAAGCCTCCATGATTACCTTCATGATTTTCCGTGTTTCATTTTTTCCTTCAACAGCCCTGCCCCAGGCAGATTAAACCACAATTTTTTTTACCACTTCTCCTCCTTGTTTAGATTATGAGCAGATAACCGGATTAGATTATTTCTGTGCAATAATATCCTGCGCAGCGACTGCGGGATGATGGTAACGTTTCCTACCGATAGTAGATTTTTTGTATTGAATGGCTTCTACCGGGCACCATTGTAGGCAGGCCATGCAATGCTGGCAATGCGTAAGCCATTTTGGCCGGCCATCGGCTAATACTATATTCTCGACCGGGCAAACCTTAGCGCAAAGGCCGCACTTAATACAGGCGTCGGTTGCCCAAAAATTTCTTCCGGAAAGCGGCACCTGCGATATCCCGCCTTTATACAGCAGTTTATGCAATAAAAAATTGAGCAGGAACGGCTTTTCTTCCATAATGCCGCGTTTTTTATCGCGAATATTTTCTGCGATAATTCCTATGCGCTCTTTTTCTTTACGAAACATTTCGTCCTGCTTTTCCTGAGCAATTGCCCCATAAAGAGGGGTATAATTCCCCGGCATAAGCAAAGAAAATCCGGCAGCCAATTCCAGGCCGCGCCCGGTAAGAATATTGCGCGCCTGAGTATGCGCTAATCCCGGAGCACCGCCTAAAGTAGCAACGCTAAAAATATAGGCTTGCGGGTTAAGCCTGATTTTTTTCAGGAATTGCGCAACGATGAGCGGCAATCCAAACATGTAAACCGGATAAACGATACCTACGGCTTCATACGATTGGTCGTTATTGTCGTGAATAGCTTTGGCGATTGGAATAAGTTGGGCAGCGCCAAGTGCGCTTGCCAGGTCTTTGGCAACTACCAGGGAATTTCCGGTTGCAGAAAAATAATATAATACGAGAGAATTCATTTCTCAGGATCTTTTACGCGCCCAATTTATACAGTCCTTTGCCGCTATGCAAATGCTCTTCTATCTGCTCTAAGGTAAGACCTTTGGTTTCCGGAACAAAGAAATAGGAATAAATTATGCCTACGACACAAATTACGGCAAAGAGCCAGAATGTCCCGGCTTTGCCGAGCTTATCCGTAAGCGTAAGGAATGACGCAGCCACTATCATATTAAAACCCCAATTCGCCAAAGTAGCTAAGCTCATTGCCCGGCCGCGGATCTTTAAAGGATAGATCTCCGCAATCATTAACCAGAAAATCGGGCCTAAGCTAATTGCGAATGAAGCAATATAAAATAATACGCTTCCTACGGCAATCCATTTTAAAATTCCGGAAAGGCTGGGCAAATAAAACGCAATACCTAAAATCGCCAAGCTGATCGTCATCCCTGCCATACCGATATACAATAAAGGCTTACGGCCTATTTTATCCAAAAGCCAGATCGCCACAATAGTCATTAAAACATTGACTGTTCCTACGCCGATAGTTGCCAGTATCGCTACCCGGTGCGAGCCAAACCCGGCAAATTCAAAGATCGTAGGAGCGTAATAAATAATCGTATTGATGCCGGTCGCCTGTTGAAAAAATGCCAAGGCAATACCTACAAGAAGCGCAGGCCTGACCCAAGGCTGGAATACTTCTCTCCAGCAACACCCTTTTTCTGTCAGGGTCTTAGAAATATTTTCTATTTCTACATCCGGGTTTTTTCCTTTATTAGTTTTTGCCAGCACCGCCCGGGCGCGATCAATCAGCCCGCGCGAAATCAGCCAGCGCGGAGACTCGGGAAGAAAAATCATCCCAATCAGCAATATTATCGCGGGTGCCGCCCCCAAACCAAACATCCATCGCCACTCATTCTGGCCTAAAGTAAGTGCGTAAGCTACCAAGTAGGAAACCACGATACCGCAGGTAATCATCAACTGGTTCAAAGAAACCAAGGCACCCCTCACATCAGGAGGAGAAATTTCCGAAATATAAAGCGGGGCGACATAAGAAGCTACACCGATAGCCAGCCCGATCAAAAAACGGAAGCATACTAATATAGGTATAGTGGGTGAAAATGCGCAGCCGACGGCACCCAAAGAAAAGAGTAAAGCAGTAATCACGATGCTGCGCCGCCTGCCCAGTTTATCCGCCATTGAGCCGCTGAATGCCGCGCCGATTACAGCGCCTAACAAAACCGAGCTCACCACCCTCTCGACTAAAACAGAGGTAAGATTAAACTGATCTTTAATAAAAAGTATCGCCCCGGAAATTACACCCGTATCATAACCAAACAATAGCCCTGCCAAAGCAGCCACGAAAGCAATGACATAAATAATCAGCATCATTCCTCCTTATATAGAAATACACACCAGCCTATTCCGATAAGGCCGGATGCTTGTAGTTAGAATGTAATACCTACCCTGGCACCGGTAACCAGGGCATCATCGGCGTCATTATTATTGCCGCCCTTAGGATTAATAATATATTGGATGTCTGGCTGGAAATACAGCCATTGATTGACGGCGATCTTGTAGGTAGTTTCAATCACCATTTCATATTTTTGCGGCAGCTGTCCGGAATCATTCTGGTATTTATTTAGTTGCCTGCTCCATTTGCCATAAGCAAAAGCTACTCCCGCTACATCATTATCGCGGCCGGGGATCAGCCCTTTATAGGTCAGCCCCAAATCAAGGAAGAACGGGATTTCATTTACGTTCGCAGGCTGTGCTACTACGACGAAAAACGGCAGGAACCCCTGATCTATCGTATTCGGTTCGCGGTAAAGCATCTGGTCAGCATGAAAATAAAAACCATAATTGCCGTAGCGCCTTTTTTGCGGCTGGCTGGTTAAAGCATAGGAATTCCCGTTTTCATCCTGGTATAAATCATTGAAACGGCCGGTAGTATAAAAAAGCCCGAGCTTATAATTACCGGGCAGGCCTTTTGCATCCTGGTATTGATTAGGCAGGAAACTAAATTCCTGAATAAATAACAACCCCTTATTCTTTCTCCAGGTAAAATCCGCTCCGTGCGCTTCATTGCGGCCGATCCTGCTATCCTCATGGTAAATGCCGCCTTTCCAGGCCCAAGCGCTCACCGGATTAACTTTTAAACGCGCTCCCCAGGTGGCAGTAGGATAAACCGTAAAAAAGAAATTAATCGGTAAATTAATCGGGCAGCCATCAATAGAATTAGTAAGAAAAGTCCAGTAAAGCGGCGATTGCGCAAAGTCGTCTCCGGTACCTAACCTACCTGCTTTTAGGCTTGCCTTTCCATTGAACATCGCCTGTTCCAGGTAGATATTGTACAAACGCACTTGTTCCGAACCGTAAATACTTGAAGGCGGGAACCTGTTTCCGATATCACCGGCAAGGTTTTTTCCCTGGCGATAGAGCCCGGAAATATGAAATTGTAATCCGGTTAAATTGGAAGTTTTTTCTAAGTTGACATTGACATCCAAACCGAGGGAAGAATCATAGCGGAAACGGTGCTCTCTTAAACCGCCGACAGAATTGGTCAAAAGGTCAGCAACATAAGTACTAACGATATCGACCCCCTGGTCAGCAAGCTTTTGCCTCTTGCCTGCCCAGTCGCCGAAAAAGTATGTGCCGTTCCACCAGGATTCGAAATTTTGCAGAAAAGTATTCGCTACCGCGGAAGGAGAAACTTTATCCTGCGCGAATACGCAAGAAATGCTGTAGAAAAAAATAATCGCAGATAGGAAAAGTTTTTTCACTTAGGAATATTATATAAATAAATTTTCTATTTTGCAATAAAAAATTTTATTAAATAACACCCTGGATGGCCGGATACGTAGCAGCGCTACGGCGATGCGCGCGGAGAAAGCGATTGTACAAAAGTTGTGCTTTGCGCATTATTATCCAATTCATCCGATTCTTTTACTACGTTATACTTGTCGATAGAGACTATCAGGGAATACTTTCCGGAGACCCAAAGCATCGGGGCAGCCGGTTGCCATAACAAATCAGCCTTCTCCCCCTGCTTTAAGGCAGGCACTGCGATATCCGCAGAGATCAATCGGCTGAGCTCATCGCATTTTTTTCCTTCATTACATTGCTTTACCGTGCAACTTAAGCCTAAAACACATGCTGCTGCGTCCGCCTTTCCCTGGTTTGAAATACTGATCTTTGCTGAATTGATTGCTCCGTTTTCTTTAGGGACGGGAGTAAAATTTATCGAGTCAACTTGCAGGTCCGGCAATAATTCCTGCGCCTGCGCAATAATCAAGCTGATAAAAAGAAAAAATAAGGAACTAAAAATTATCCTCACCTGTTTCATCTTCCCCTCCTTTAAAATATTAATGCACCATGGCTTCTCTTTGACCGCTTCGCGATTCCTTCAATAAAAATATCAGCGGAATAATACAAAGTAAAATCAGGGTAGCAAAATAAAAGGCATCAGTAAAGGAAAATAAAACCGATTGCCTAAGCATTTGCTGATAGATCAGGCCTTTAGCAGCTGTACCATTAGCAACACCGGTCTGCGCTCCTATTATACCTGTACTTTTGTAAAGCCCCATCTGATAATTTAAGTCAAACGGGTTTAAGGCTTCGTTAAGGCGAAACTGATGGAACTGTGCCCTACGAGCAAGCAAAGTGGTCATTATTGCCACGCCGAAACTTCCGGAGATATTACGCAACAGGCTAAAGATGCTAGTAGCATTACCCATCTCTTCTTTTTTAATCGTACTGAAAGCCATACTCGATAAAGGGACAAAAACCATTGCCATCCCTACCCCCATTAAAATCCTGGAAAGCGCTACGGTATAAAAATCGATATATAAATTGAATTTTGACATGGTGAAAATAGAATACGCGGTAATCAGCTGGCCAAAAGCCAAAACTGCCTTTGGGCTGACTTTGGAGATTAGCTTTCCCGTTATCGGCATTGCAATCAAAGTAGCCACCCCTCCGGGAGCCAATGCCATACCGGAAAGAAAAGAATTATAGCCCAAAAGCTGCTGCACAAAAAGCGGCATCAACAGGATGCTGCCAAAAAGCACAAAAAACGCGCAGGACTGGATAATATTTGCGCTGGCAAAAGAAATATCTTTCAATTCCCTTAAATTAAGGATGGGTTCGCGCGACCGCAACTCCACAATCACGAAAATAACCAGGCTCACAAATGCAATGATCGCCAGCCTCGTAATAAAAGCAGAAGAAAACCAATCTTCGCGCTGCCCTTTATCAAGGATTACCTGCAGGCAGCCGATACCAACAGTAACCAGGCCAATCCCCCAATAATCGATTTTTTTTCTTACCTTTTTTAAATACGGCGGGTCCTGAATAACCATCATAATCATGATGACCGAAAGGATCCCGATAGGAATATTAATATAAAAAATCCAGTTCCACGACCAATTATCGGTAATCCATCCTCCTAAAACCGGTCCAACGATCGGGCCAAACATTACCCCTACTCCAAAAAGCGCCATCGCCATACCGTATTCCGCAGGAGGAAATGCCTCTAAAAGTATTGTCTGTGAAATAGGCTGAAGCGCGCCGCCGCCTATTCCCTGTACTATCCGGAAGAAAACCAGCATTGCCAGGCTGGTCGCACTTCCGCACATAAAGGAACTAATCGTAAAAAGCACTACGGAAAATATAAGATACCGCTTACGCCCGAAAACACTGCTCAACCATCCGGTCATCGGGATGATTATGGCGTTGGATACAAGATATGCGGTAATTGCCCAGGTAGCTTCATCAATACCTGCGGAAAGGCTGCCGCGGATATGGTCAAGAGAAACATTTACTACCGAGGTATCGATAACTTCTAGTAAGGTAGGAAGTACTACTGCTAAAGCAATAATCCACTTACTTGCTTTATTCATTCTTTGCGATAATCGTAGGGACGCATGACATGCCTATACGCAATACATGTTTGGTGTCGGTATTTTTGTCGAAAACGATCTTTACGGGAATTCTCTGCACGACTTTTACATAGTTTCCCAGCGCATTTTCCGGAGGAAACAAGGAAAACGCAGCCCCTGTGCCCGCCATGATACTATCGACTTTCCCTAAGAATTTTTTCCCGGGATAGGTATCTATTTTTATTACCACGCGCTGGCCGGGTTTGACGTTCTTTAACTGCGTTTCTTTATAATTCGCAATCACCCAGATATCATCCAAAGCAATCACTGCCATCAATGGCTGGCCGGCTTGCAGCTGGTTGCCTGTCTCAACCGACTTTTTCGTAACATAACCGTCTGTGGGCGCGTAAATTTTCGTATATTCCAGGTTTTGCTGGGCGATTTTTAATTGCGCCTGGGCAGCTTCCATTTGCGCTTTGGTCAGATTATACGCGGTAAAGGTATTTTCATACCGTTCCTTTGGATAAACCTCCTGCTTAAAAAGCACCTCTGCGCGCTCTTTATCCCGCGCTGCCTGCTCAAAAGAAGCTTTACGAATGTCAAAATTTGCCTGGGCCTCATTGACCTTCAATTCATAATCCACCGGGTCAATCTCCACCAATACCTCGCCCTTTCGGACGTTTTGGTTATCTTCCACGGCTACTGCTTTTACCGTTCCCGGTATCTTCGGCGCAATACTATGGATCCTACCTTCTATATATGCGTCATCGGTAGTGATATGATTAAAGCCATAGACAATATAAACAAGTAACGCGCCGGCAAGCAAAATGCCTAATATTGCCAGGACGAAAACAATCTTCCCCTTCTTGGTATTCGGTAAACTCATTTTTTCTCCTTTTCTATTTCCTCATAAGTGGAGGCCAGGTCAACTCCCATGGCATAAATAAGTTTTGCATAATCGCGTTTTAAATCATAGTCTGCGCCATAATAATTTGTTTGTGCGCGGGTCTGCAGGGTAATTGCCTCAAGCACATCAGTAGAGGTAGCGCTTCCCACATTATATTTCACCCGGTAAAAACGCACGTTTTCATCTGCCTGGTTCAATGCATCCTGTGAAACCACTACTTTCTCGATAGAATTTTTTAAGCCGAAAAAACTGTCTTCGATCTCGAATTTAATATCCTCGATCAGCTTTTCTTTTTGTTCCTTAAGCTGGCCCTGGCGCGAGCGCTCTTTGAGTAATTCCGCCCTAGCAAGCCCTCCATCATAGAGATTCATCTTTGCGCCCAAATTAACCGAAGCATTATCCTCATGCGCCTGGTATTGATTCTGATTATAGGTAAAACCTCCGTCGGCATAAACTACCGGAAAATTTTCCACGGCCTTTGCCCTCTCGCGGGAAAAAGAAGCTTTAATCTGATCTACGTAAAATGCAACTTCCGGCCTTTGTTCCTGCGCCTGTTTCCAGGCAGCTTCCATTTCCGGCAATGCCGGGGAAGCCATTTTTATATCTTGTACTGCGATTTTTTCGCGTAAGGATATAGCAAGGATATTATTTAAACGGGCAGCAATAACTTCCCGGGCATTATTAGCTGCGATTAATTTTTGCTTGGCATCGGCAAGCTTTACTTGCGCAGGCAGTAAATCATTCTTTACCACTACTCCCTGTTCATAAAGATGCCCGATATCATCAAGGTAAGAGGTAAGGCTCTCTACTTCTTTTTGGGCTACTTCGATCATTTTTTCCGACTCCAGAAGGTCGAAATAAGCGACGATGAATTCCAGCACTGCTACTCTTTTTACGCTTTCGGTATGGGCTTTTGCGGCTTTCCAGGAATCCTTTGAAGCGCGATAATAGTTAAGGCTTTTGCCGAAGTCGAAAAGGGTTTGATAAACATCCACCCCGAAAGAAAACGGGTCTTTATTGGAAACTGCAACTTCCGATGCGCCGAATTTCATTTTAGGTTGGAATTGGTTATAGGTTTTAATTGCGCTGACATTCAAGTTCGGCAATAATGCCGAGCGGCTCACCAATGAATCCTGATAAGCCATCTCATTGTCAGGTAAAGTCACTTTGATCAGGCGGTTATCCTTAAGCACCATCTGGATCCCCTGCGAAATCGTGATTACCCTGCCCCTTTCCTCTGCGCACAAAGGCTCAAGATGAAAAAATATGCCGGAAATCAATATGATGGAGGCAATTCTTCGTTTCACTTACTTTCTCCCTACTCCTCTTAAAAACACATCCAGGATAAACCCGGATAGATTGGTTAAGCGCGCGCTATTTTTCGGTTCCTTCATAAACCAATCGATAATCATAGACACAAAAATAGAGAAAAAAATTTCCGCAATTTGCCCGGCTTCGTAATCATTCCTGATAATTTTCTGCTGTTGGCCGATTTTTACGAGGCTGACGATAAATTCCTTATACTGCAACAAAACCGACGATTTATAAAGCTTATTCTCCTTCTGTACCTGGATTTTGGTCCTCTCTGACAGGAAAATGCGGAAAAAATCCTGATTTTTTTCGAAAAAATCAAGGTTATGGTCCAGGCAAATTCTGATCTTATCCTCCGCATCAAGCACTTTAGCGATATCTATTTTTACGCTTTCCAGCAAATCCTGCAATTTTTCTTCCACAAGGGAAAAATAAAGCGTATCCTTATCTCTAAAATACAGGTAAACCGTGCCGGTCGCATACTGGGCTTCTTTGGCAATATCCTGCATGGTTGCCGCATGGAACCCTTTTAAGGCAAAGATACGCTCCGCGGCTTTTATAATATCTGTTTTACGCAGCTGCCTGTCTCTTTCTTTCCTGGTTAAGGTAATCATTTTGCCTCCTTAGAGTATCATCATAATTAATGAATTTGTATTCATTTTAACAGTAGAATATTCATTTTATGATTATACTATTCATTTTATATTTTGCAAGGGATTTTTTTTAAAAGGATTATTCCGAAAGGACTTTCTCGAAATGCTGGTAATCTTTCAGGGAATGCCAATTACCGCCCCAAGTCCACCCCAGGCGCAAGAAAGTTTTTACTACCGGGCAATCAGGCGTAAGCGTTCCGGGTTGGCGGGGGTCATATACTGCGCCGGCAGGCAAAACCACCCCTCCCTTTATATAGGGATTTTGCACGGGATTAATATCAATCGCATAACCATAGGCGTGCCTGGAAAGGGAATTTCCGCCGGTGACCTTACGGTAGTTGAAAGCCGAAGTATTATTGGAATGCATGGAAAGGTCATCTTCGTTCCATTTGCCATTACTAAAGAACCGGTCATGGGAAATCGGGATTACCGAAGTAATCGGGAATTTATTTTCCAAAGCCACCTGAAAAACTTCTTCAATCTCCCCTGCCAGCCTCTCTTCTATTACCACCTGGCCGCGGTGGATTTTTCCGTCAAAAGAATAATAAAACACATTAACCATCCTTTGCCTGGCTTTAAATTCCGCAGGGGCTTCTTTACGTAAAGCTTCCTCCAGGGTAATATCGCTGTCTACAATAGGATTTTCTATTAGGCCAAGCGGAGATTGAAGAGGCTGTTTGGCAGGTGTTACGCATCCGTTTAACCCCAAAACCAGAAAAAATAAAATGATCAGCTTATTCATGGCTTGCTTTTTATCTGCTGCCGAAGAGGCTATAACATAAAATAAGCAGCACTATTGAAGTTACAATCACATACATCTTATCCCGCTGGCGTAGGAACGCAAAAATGGAAAATACCACTCGCGCAACCGGGGTGGCAATCAATAACAGCAATCCCAACTGGATCAATCCTCTTGGGTGCAAAGAAAATGCGTATTTTATAATTCCACCTACATGGCAAAGCTCTTCGGGCTCGCCTCTAAAGGATTTAAAATCCGGTAAAGCAAAACCGTGGCGCAATAAATAAACTAAACCTCCCAAGAAAACCAAAAGGGCTGACGTGATTACGCCGATTCTTAAGAGGTTGCCGATAAATATTTCTACCTGATGGTCAGTCCAGGCTTTAGTTCGTTGCGCCATTTTAAATATGCCCCTTTACTCCGGAATAGATCATTTCTAATGCCAATAGAAAAATGATTATGCTGAAGATAATGCGTAAGTTTTTTGTTTCCGCTGTAAATAAATGCCGCGCGCCCAACAATGAGCCCAACAATACTCCTAATACTACCGGCATAGACAGAACAGGGTCAATATAGCCGCGGTTTAGATAAACCCCTGCGCCTGCAGCTGCGGTAACGCCGATCATAAAATTACTCGTGGCTGTAGAAACTTTAAAAGGTATGCGCATTGCCTGGTCCATTGCCAGGACTTTTACCGCGCCTGAGCCAATGCCAAGTAAGCCTGAAATGCTTCCGGCTAAAAACATTAAACAAAAACCTAATGGTACTCCCTGCACATGGTAAGATTCAAAGCCTCCGGGAACAGGATACTTACTGTCAAACTTAAGGCGCTGCGCTAAAGGATCCGGCTTGTGCGCCAATGCCGGCTCGCTTATGCGTTTTAAAGTCAAATAAGCTGAATGAATGAGGATTAAACCAAAGATAATGGCAATTATCGAAGGGGATAATTTTGTGGCAATAAAAACCCCCAGCAAGGCCCCCAGAGTAGTAGCGACTTCTAAAAACATCCCGATACGGATATTACTAAAACCCTCTTTAACATACGCAGAAGCAGCGCCCGAAGAAGTAGCAATTACTGAAATTAGCGATGCCCCGATAGCGTAGCGAATATCTACCTTAAATACCAAAGTCAGTAAAGGCACAATCACCACCCCGCCGCCTAACCCGGTTAATGCGCCGAGAAAACCGGCTATCAGAGAAGCACACAAAATAAGCAGAGTAAATATTATCATGTTAGAAATAATTACGGCAAGTAATGCTAAAGGTATGATTCGATGCGGAATCGTAAATTTCAGAGTCGTACTCTACCGATAAAGAATTATGGTTTTTGCCGTAAATAAAACTTGCCGCAACTGCCGCACGCACGGCGCTGCGGTCAAAGACATTGGTGCGGGTCATAAACGACCCGGCAGACTCGCTGGAAAACGAAGCGTTAATATCCCCTGCCCTTCCCAAATATTCATGCTGCCAGCCGACATTAAATTCCGGCAGGAAGGTTATTTCTTTCATGTCTATCCTGCCATTAAAACGCACACCCAATACGGAAATCAAAGAATTGGAATCGAATGCTTCGACACTTAAGTTTGCTGCCCCTGCCCCCGATTCATCATAAGACTGGTTATGCATCCAATCATATTGCAGGGTAATATTCGGCACAATCTCCAGGTTTTTTAGCGGCCGGAAAATATACCCGGTTTCCAAAAACGGTGAAAGATCAAACATGTCATAATCTGCGTCGGCCTGCAGGTTAACAGTGCCAAATTGGATCTTCCGGTCTGCCTGGACGTTATGAAATCCATAAGTAACAGCGCCGGTGGCGTAGAAACGATCACGCAATAATTTTGCGCAGGGGCCGATACGCACAGAATTAATATCCTGTGACCCGGAATCCTCGTGCAATTTAATATTATCGAACATATAACCGCCAAGCATGCCCAGCAAAAGCTGGTCAGTGGTGCGGTGGTAAAAACCGAACTGCGTACCGCCTCCCTTGGCTTTATAGCCTATTGCATTATCATGATCGGACTGAAAAGCCATGGTGCCGAAACCGCTGGCAAAAATTTCCCAATTCTGCGGCCTGGAAAAAGAATTTTCCAAAATGGAATCGCTATTATATGCTAAAAGATTATCTAAAACACTTTCCGGAACGCGCTTCCTTTCTCCGTTGTTTACCGCGTATACCTCTATCGAATCATCTTCTTTATTCAGCCGCGCCATCTGCTGGGAAAAAGTATTGCCGAAATTATTCAAGTTATGGATCGCAGTATTGATTACTGGCATGGCCGCAACAGGTTCCAACTTCTGGGCATTGCCGGCATCTCCCGTATCATCGAGGGCACCAAGAAGCTCCGCCATTGCGTCACTCGAGGAATTTGCCAAACCATCAAGAGTTGCACCCAAGGAACTATTGCCGCTGTTATCCTGATAAAATGAATTATTGCGGGTTGCAGTCAAATAAAGATGTGTGGAATCGGCGCTGGCGGTAAAATCTATCATCGGCAATGTTACATCGTTCTCTATTGTCAAGTTAGCCGCAGTCACGGTGATCGGGTTGGTAGATTGAGCGATCAGAAAACGCTCGTTATTACGGAAATTTTTAGTGCCGCCGGCCGCATCAACCGCAAGTATGGTATCATCGGCGATACTTACGGTTTCCGCGTTTACGATCTGCGCGGAACTTTCCGAATCCCTGTCCAGATAAAAATGCAGCTTGGCAACACTGGTGTTGTCCACAGTGAATGAATCGGTGCCGGTACCTAAATCTATATTACCGGTAACCTCTCCGCCTTTTATCGTGACAATATCATTGCCGGTGCCGGTAAGAATAGCGTAATCGTCTCCGGAAATAATACCTCCGCTGTTATTTGTGATCGAGGTAACTCCGGCATCTGCTTCGATAGCGGTGCCGGGGCTGGAAATTGTGCCGTTATTAATCAGCTGATTTGAGCCGCCGGCGTCGTCTGTCACTCCCTTAAAAAGCACTGCCACATTCGCAGTGCCGGTCAAACCGGTGCTGGAAGAATTATAGTAAAGTTTATTTTGTGTCGCCCCGCTGATAGTACCATTATTAGTTACCTTATAATTAGTAGACCAGACTAAAACCCCCTGCCCTCCGGAAACCGAACCGTTAGTGCCGATAGTAATCGTGTTTTCGTCTCCTGAAGCACTGCTGGCAGAAACGTTTTTCTGAAAAGCATTTCCTGCCCAGACAGTATCGCAGCTTCCGGTAATATTAAAATTCGGAAAACCATTGCCGTATTGTGCGTCCGCGTCGGAACTAAATACCCCACCCAGGTTCTTCGTATAAAAGTATGATTGCGGAGAATAAATCCCCATGATTTTTACGGATGTGCCCCCTAAAATAATGAATTCAGTCATTCCTTGTATATGTTTTAAATCTAACCCTCCGCTATTCCAAAAATAGGTATAACCAAGTTGGCCCCAGGGAAACCTGCTCCAGTTTTCATGCCCGGCAACCGGCCTGATATCATGCCAGGTAGGGTTTCCTGTAGCATCAAGCGTACCTAAGGCATCCTTTTGCCAGGCTTTAAGGTATGCTTTGAGGTTTGCCAAGGTGGTTGCTAGCATTCCTGTAGGCGCAGTAATGCTATCGAAGTTATCGCTAAAAGCATAATCGCTGGAAGTCGTAGAATAATCCGCAATATCAGGCTTCCGGGTAGGGCGCATAATATTGTCGTTATCAGGGACAACCGCATATTCGACAATCATATTATGCGAAGCATCATCATTCATCCCTAAGCCTCGCTCAAGAATATTAGTCACTGTAGCAGCGGTGGCGGATTGGCTGTCAAGAAGCTTAGTAGCGTCATTACCCACAGTTACCCAGGCAGCATCAGTAGTGGGATTACCGAAAATCGTAGCATCTCCTACCCCGGTAAGCGTCTGTGTCGAGCTATTGAAAAAGTTTTTTGATTTAGTGAAGGTGCGGCAGGAAAGATAATCATCGGTACCGTAAGTTTCGTAAGTCAGGCCGTAATCGGTGCTGCCGGGCGTAATGACGATTATCTCTTTGTAGACGAGCGGGTCATTAGGGATAAAATTAGTGTTATCATCGATGTGATTCTGGGCGTGGGTTACCGCTTCGCTGTAGGTCTCGGCATTGGCAAGCGCATAATTGAAAATCAAAACAGCTGTTATGAGATATGCGATAAGGTTGCGTGGCTTTGAATAATTATTTTTTTGCACGGTTTTTTAAGGAAATTGTGACTTTATCCGAAGTAATCTTGGCATTTGGGATGATGATGCGCTTATCTTCTGCGCTGAGCACTATATTAAACATCTGAATCTCTTCTACTTTTCCGGTAGCTCCCGCAGCTTCGATAGTATCGCCCACTTCAAATGGCTGGAATAAAATAATCATTACGCCGGCTGCGAAATTTGCCAATGACCCCTGCAGGGCAAAACCTACTGCCAGGCCCGCAGCGCCCACAAGCGCTACGAAAGAATTCGTCTCTATCCCGATTTTGTTGAGTGCGGCGATAGCAACGAAAATCAAAATCGTATAGTAAACAATATTCTTGGTAAAAGAGGCCAGGGTCTTATGAACCTTGCCCTTTTCCATAGCTTTTTCGATCACCTGGGAAATTATCCGCGCTACCCATTTGCCGATGACAAAAATAAGTACTGCTGCGATAAAGCTCATTCCGAATTGCACCGCATATCCGGCTATCTTGTCCCAATCCACCTGCATATTTACCTCCTTAATAAAATAACCTTCACCCCATTTAGTTTAACAAACTGTATGGTAAATTTTTTTTAGCGATTCGAAAAAGATAACCACCACCAAAGCAATCATTACTGCCGACAAAGCAGCATTTAGGTTTCCCTGAAAATCGTGTTTCGGCAGGTAATTATCCGTGATATTTAAAATACCGGCGGTAATTGTAGTGACGAACATAAAGATTGCCGGAAGAAAAGTGGTCAAGGCATATGCCCATTTCTTTGTCTGCTTTAAGATATAGAGTGTGCCGACAAGTAAAGCCAAGGTAGCTAAAAGCTGGTTCGCAACGCCGAACATCGGCCAGATGGTCGAGATATCGCCGTTATAAACCAGGTATCCCCAAAGGCAACTTATGGTTGCTCCGCTTAAGGCGATTCCTGCGAGGGATTTAATCCCTTTGCCGCGAGGATTAGCCAGCTTGATCAATTCTTCGAAGATGTAGCGCGCAACACGCGTGCCGGTGTCAACAGTAGTAAGGATAAAAAGCGCCTCAAACATAATTGCGAAATGATACCAGTACCCCATTAAATGTTTCATACCGGGAATCGAAGAAAGAATCACCGACATCCCGGCTGCCAATGAAACTGCGCCTCCGGTCCCACCTGCTAAAAGCTCGCCGGTCATCTTCTCAATTTCCGGAAGCTGCGTAATATTTAAGCCCAGTGAATGGAATACGGAAACCGGTACATTAATCGCAAAATAATCCCCCGGCAAAAGCACTGTTGCGGCAATCAATGCCATGATCGAAACCACTGCCTCTACCAGCATCGCGCCAAATCCGATCATTCTGATATCCGATTCGCGGTTGATCATTTTCGGCGTAGTTCCCGAAGCTACTAAGCTGTGAAAACCGCTGATTGCTCCGCAGGCAATAGTAATGCAGACAAACGGCCAGACTTTTCCCGGGATTATCGGCCCGCCGCCGTGGATAAAAGAAGTAAATGCCGGCATTTTGATTTGCGGATTCACGATAAATATTCCAACTACCAGGAATAAAATCGTACCGATTTTCATGTAAGAACTTAAGTAATCGCGCGGACATAATAACAGCCAAACCGGCAGGATCGAAGCGATAAAGCCGTAAATCGGCAGGATTATCGAAAGCGCAGGCTTAGAAAATAAAAAATATTGGCCGAAACTTGATTTAGAAAGCGGCTCGCCAAAAATTACTCCGGCAACTACAATCACCACTCCGATTAGCGAGGCTTCGATAATCTTGCCCGGCCGCAGCTTATACATATATAAGGAAACTATCAGCGCAGCAGGGATTGTCATGGCAATAGTAAAAGTTGCCCAGGAGCTTTCGCTTAAGGCATTAACCACCACTAATGCCAGCCCTGCTAAGGCAGTAACAATGATAAAAAGTATTGCTATACCGGTAATTAGCCCTGCGGTGGTGCTGATATTTTTTCTTGCCAGCCGGGTTAAGGAGAGCCCCTTAGTCCTTACCGAAGCAAAAAGGATTACCATATCATGCACAGCCCCGCCTAAAACTGCGCCAATCAAAATCCACAAAAATCCCGGCAAAAAGCCGAACTGCGCTGCTAAAACCGGCCCGACTAAAGGCCCGGCTCCGGAAATTGCCGCAAAATGATGGCCAAAAAGCACAAACTTGTTGGTAGGATGATAGTCCCTTCCGTCTTTAAAGGTATGCGCAGGTGTCGGCCTCTTATCATCAAGAATAAGGATCTTGGTGATCATAAATTTGGCGTAAAAACGGTACGCCAAAGCAAAAACAAGCAGGCTAATAACCAATAATGTTAAGGCATGCATGACGTTTATTATACTGCTATCGTGTGTAAAATCAATAAATTGTGCTATAATCATCTTTAATGAAAGAGGAAAAATTTTCCGGCAAACTAATACTTCTTCTCGCTGCCTTTTATGTAATAGCATACCTGGCCAGCCTGCTTTATAGCAAAGCTGTATTTTTTGACGCGGACAGCTATTACCACATCGCTTTTAGCGGTTTTATCAAGGATTTTGGTCTGCGCCATCCCTTCCCCTGGTTACAATTTTCCATTCTTAAAGACAACTTCGCAGATAAGGATGTTTTCTTTCATCTGCTGATTGTGCCTTTTTTAGTCCTGCTTAAAAATCCCGTAGCCGCAGGAAAACTTGCGCTCATTTTTTTCAACTTGCTGCTAGTTACCACCTATATTTTTGTTTTGAAAAAATACCTCTCTGCTAAATTAACCGCGCTTCTGCTGGTTTTGCCGTTACTCTCTCCTATATTTACGATTTATTGTCTACAGCTACGCTCAATACACTTAGCTGCCGTTTTAGGTATGCTGATTATCTATTTCCTGATCAATAAAAAACCTGTTTTAGTATTAATCCTTACTTTTCTTTATACCTTGGCTCATCTTTCCTTTATATTGCTTGTGCTTATAGTAGTAGTTAGCGAGGCCTTGCGTTATTTATATCACAAGGAATTCTTCGCCAAAAACGTTGCC
The DNA here is from genome assembly GCA_028717885.1 of Candidatus Omnitrophota bacterium. Taxonomy (GTDB): domain Bacteria; phylum Omnitrophota; class Gorgyraeia; order Gygaellales; family Profunditerraquicolaceae; genus JAQUMX01. The sequence goes on along the minus strand of JAQUMX010000005.1, from coordinate 33,250 downwards.
TCAATAATCGCAGGAATCGCCTTAGGTATTTTGCTGCATCCTAATTTCCCGAATAACCTGATGGTAATATTCCTTAACGGTATAGCTACCCCACTTTTAGCTTTTAGCGGAAACGATATCGGATTTGCCGGAGAGTTATTGCCGCAAAATATTAAGCACGCCCTGCTTTATAACCCGGTAATTTTTCTTTCTCTTTTCTTAGTTGCCTGGATAATATTTCGTAAGCGCCGCAGGATCGCAATGGATACCAGCATCTGGTTTTTCTGCGCTATCCTTTATCTGGCTCTCGCCTTACGCGCCAACCGTTACTGGTATGAAGCGAACCTCTATTATTTTATTTTTTTGGGGGCCTTTATCGGTGAGCTAGAGTTTACGAAAGGAATAAAAATAGCTGCCGCGGCGTTTCTCGCAATTGCAATGATCTTTTCCCTGCAAAACCGCGCAGTATTAAATCAGCACATCGAGCGCTTTGGCCAGCGCAGTGCATATTTAGAGGATATTGCGCAATGGATGGATAAAAACCTCCCCGCGGGAGAAATTATCTACCATAGCGCGTGGGATACCTCGCATTATTTTCTTTGTTTTAATCCAAAGGATTATTACATTAACGGATTTGACCCGATTTATATGTATTGGCAACACAGAAAAGAGCTGCAATTGCTGGATGATTTAAGCCTGGGCCGGGTAGGTAATCCAAAAACCGCAATAAATAAGATTTTTAAGGCAGAATATGGTTTTGTCGCGATAGGCGAACCGCTTTACCGGGAAATAACGAATGACCCTGCGAATTTTAAAGTACTGTATAATAACCCAGAGGGAATGATCTTTCAGGTCATCCCCTCCAGGTAGCCAAGTTAAAACAGGATCGGCTGTATTGCCAAGGCATAGCCAAGCAGCCCCACGGCAAAAACGCCAAAGGCCAAACCAATAACCCACATGAATTTCCTCTTTAGCAGAGCGCTTACCGAAGAAAGCATAATCGCAATCTGAAAGAAAACCACCGAACCGGTAAAAAAGTTGCCTTTTTTCGATACGGCCTGATTCAATGCCGCGGTATCTTCGGCTTCTTTCTTTATCTGGTTCTTTTCGTTGCCATAACGGGTGATTTCCTCTACGGCGGTTTTAAGCTTTTCTTCGTATAGCGCCTTTTGCTCGGGGATAACTGCGCTTAAGGACTCGACTTCAAAGGCATTCTTTTGCGTCTCAGCTAAATTTTGTTTGATACTCTTTGCCTGATAATAGGCCCATTTACTGGACTCTATCGCAGTTAAAAGCTGGGTCTTTGCGGCGCAGGCTGTCCCGCGCGAGGCCGCTATAGCAGTCATCACTGCCAAGCATGTTGTGGTAATAGCCACACCCCGCATCCATTTTTCCGGCAATAATTCTGCCATAAACCCCTCCTTGTCCTTACTTACCAAAAAGTTTGTTGCTTACGTCTCCTGCTACATTCTGGGCAGCTGCCTGCAGCTGAGTTTTTGCTTTTTCAATCAGATCCTTGGCGGATTGAGAATTCGCATCTAAATTACTCAGTACGTACTGGGCTGTCTGAATAGCTTGCTGAAATTCTTTTGAATTATAAAACGCCTGAGCCTGTTGTATTAGGTAATTTGCTTTTTCCTGAACGGTTTTTAACGTCTGGGAATTCTGGATTGCCTCGTCTACCGTGGCGGCTTTCTTGGCACAGCCAACAGCTAAAATTAAGCCAAACCCAAAACAGATAATCAACCCTAATAACAATAATTTTTTCATCTTCTTTCCTCCGTTTTAATAACTTCGATTCAAAGCCGTTTTATTTCTTATCCGTCAATACTAACCAGAGCGCATGAAGTATCCCAGGGAAGACAAAGAGAAGCGACAAAACTATATTGATCCAAAAATGCGCGGTCAAGCCTACTTGCATAAATGCAGCCACCGGAGGAAGAAGAATCGCCAAAATAATTTTTAAAACCTTCATGGGCACCTCCTCTTAATAGGTTAACTTTGTTTTCTTTTCAAAGTATTAATCCCTTTTATTACCATAAAAATCGCGAATGCAACGATCAAAAAATCAAACACGTTGTTGATGAATTGGCCGTAATTAAGGGTTACTGCCGGCTTGTCAATGGTAGCTGCTTTAAGAGTGATCGCCAGGTTTTTAAAATCCACCCCGCCAAGCAGCAATCCTATGGGAGGCATAATCACATCGTTGACCAGAGAACTGACGATTTTACCAAAAGCAGCTCCGATGACAATGCCCACTGCCATATCTACGGCATCGCCTTTTACAGCAAATTCTTTGAATTCTTTGACTATAGACATCTTTCCTCCTTTCTTGTTTATTTTTTATGAATGACGATTTTATCGGCAGTGATTTTAGCATTAGGCACGATAATCGTCTTGCTATCCGCCGTCTCCATAATCGTACTAAAAATCTGTATTTCTTTAACTAGCCCGCTTGCCCCTCCTGCTTCTACTTCATCCCCCACCTTAAAAGGCTGAAAAAGGATCAGCATTACTCCCGCGGCAAAATTTGCCAATGAACCTTGTAAAGCCAGGCCTACAGCCAGGCCGGCTGCGCCGATCAAAGCTACAAAAGAAGTTGTCTCAATGCCGACCTTATTCAATGCCGCGATGCAGACAAAAATCAGCAGGACGTAATAAACGATATTTTTCAAAAAAGCGGCAAGGGTTTCATTCAATCTCGCTTTATGCATGACTGAACCGGAAATCTTGGAAACTAATCGCGCTAACCATTTTCCGATAATAAAAATAAGGATGGCGTAGAGAAAACTAAGGCCGTACTGCATAATATACCCTATCGCCTTATCCCAGATGTTCTGCATATGCACCTCCTTTTAAAAACTCTTTAAAAATAAAAAAAGCAATTCCCCGGATTAAGAGAATTGCTTTTTGGCAAAATCCTGAACAATCATGGCCTGCCTCGCCGCTAACCTTTGTCAATATGTCTACATATGTTAGGCTATTTATTTTACCAAGTCAAGCGAATTATGCATTCTTATCGTTTCAGGAATTTCTTATTGAATAATTCGATTTGGTTTTCCAGGGCGGAAATTGTGGTGCCTAACTCCTGGTTCAGCGAGATGATCGAGTTATTTGTTTGAGTTAGGGTTTCCAGGCTTTGGTTTAGGCCGGATAGCGATTGCCGCATCTGTAACATAAAAACACAAAGCAGGATAAGCAGGATGAGAATAAATGTAAGGATAGTGTTCAGGTACTTAATTTTCCACATCATCTTAGGCTAATTTTACCTAAAAGGGATTTCCCTTTTCTTTCGAAACCGGCTGAATTTATTCCGCGGTTGCTGATGATGCTTTTTAAATGGCCGTTGTTTAACCTCAAACCCTTCAGAAAATTTTTCCGGTTTCATTTCCGGATGCACTGACACCGGCAGGCTTACCCTGATTAACTTTTCAATATCTTTTACATCACCTCTCTGGTCAGGAGTAGCAAAAGAAATAGCATGCCCCTGGCTGCCTGCTCTTGCCGTGCGGCCGATACGATGCACGTAATTCTCGGCATCTTCGGGAAGGTCGTAATTAAGTACCAGCTCTATGCCGCTTACGTCAATACCGCGCGCCGCTATATCTGTAGCTACCAATACCCTGTATTTGCCTGATTTAAACCCATCCAAAGCTTCGCGGCGCTGTGCCAGCGAGCGGTTAGAGTGTATCTCTGCGGCACTATAACCCATATCACGGATTGAAACGGTAATTTTACGCGCGTTATGCTTGGTACGGGAAAACAAAAGCACCGAACCATGGTATTGAGTAAGTATCTTGCTTAGAAGCCTGCGCTTGTCTTCTTTTTTCACAATGAACAATTCCTGAGTTACCCGCTCGGCAGTTGTCCCTGAAGGCGCTATCTCTACCGAAACCGGAAGTTTCATATGGGAAGCGGCAATCTGCATAATGTCTTTTGGCATGGTCGCGGAAAAAAGCATGGTTTGCCTGTTTCTGGGCAATACGCGCAAAATTTTATTTATCTGCGGGCCGAAACCCATATCCAGCATACGGTCAGCCTCGTCAAGCACAAGCATAGTTACCTCATCCGGTAAAAAATTCCATTGGCTCATATGGTCAATAAGCCTTCCCGGAGTAGCAATAACTACGCTGGGATTTTTGCGCAAAGCCTGGACCTGGCCGGGCATAGGAGCGCCGCCGATCAAACAGGCGGTTTTCATGCCAAAAGAACGCGTGAGGGGCTGAAAAGCCTCGTCAATCTGAATAGCTAATTCGCGGGTAGGAGCAAGCACCAACCCTACCCCTTTCTTTTGTGCCAGATGCTGGCACATTGGAATAGCGAAGGCGTGCGTTTTTCCGGTGCCGGTTTGGGCAATGCCAATAACATCCTTGCCCTCTATGGCCATGGGGATCGCCTTGAACTGAATAGGGGTAGGAACTTTAAATTTTATTTGTTCCAGGATTTCCAGGATCTTCGGAGCAATACCCAAACCATAAAAACCCTGCCCAGGATTATTGATTTTCAATGTCTTTTGCATTTTCGTAGTTAAGATAATTGCGCTTTAGTTAAATCGCGCAGTTTGGTAAAATCGCCGGAGAACATCTGCGAGGTTTCTATCGGAGCAAGCACTTCCACAACACAGGAAACCTTGGTGGTAAATCTCCAGCTTCCCTTGGGAATAGCGTCTTTAGTCCCTTTGATCAACACCGGCAAAATAGGCACTTTTTCCTTGATTGCAAGTTTAAATGCGCCATTTTGAAATTCCCCTATTCCTCCGTTACCGCTTCTGGTCCCTTCGGGAAAAAACACCACTGATACTTTTTTACGTAACCACTCTCCCGCTTCTCTATAAACTTTTTTGATGCTTGAGAAATCGCCGCGCTGCAGCCGGATATGGCGCGCCAGCAGCATATTCCATCCTAAAACCGGGATTTTGAAAAGGCTGTCTTTAGCTACCCACTTAAATTGCATCTTAGTCTTATACATTAATACGATATCAGCCAAGCTCTGGTGGTTAGAAACAACGACGTATGTTTTTTTATGGTCGATGTTGTCAAGCCCGCTTACTTGCACGTCCCAATAAGGGTTCAAAGCAGTCATTGCGTCCGCCCACCAAAAACACTGGGCGTGGACGATCTTGCGCTTGCGGTCAAAGGGGTAAAGTAATATTGACAACAATGCCATCGCCAAAAATAAAATAACGACCAAAGCCGTTCCCACAACCCATATTATCACTGATTGTATCGATTGCTTTATGTTCGGCCACATTCGCTTTACTCGATTCGAGGTAATGTTGCTGTAAAAAAACCGTAAAGGTTAGTAGTCGTGCCCTTTACGGCTTAAAGGATTTTCTAATCTTTAACTTTGGATTTACTCTATAGTATACCCTATAAATGAGCTCGCGTCAAAGTAAAAAGATGCTAAAGAGCCTTTCAACATGCCCCCGCTTAAATGAATGCCTTTTGCGGGGACGGGCGTTTTTGCTATTTTGCAATCAAAGCCAGTTTTTTCGGCCTTCTGAGGCGCTTGATTTGGATTTCCCTCTTAAGCGCCGATGGCTTATCAAGAACTTCTTCGCTATACAATAATTTTACCGGAGCCCGGTATTTAGTATATCTGCAGCCATTGCCGCTGTTGTGGGCTTTAATTCTGCGGGAGAGGTTATTGGTGATGCCGGTATAAAGTTTACCGTCTTTACATTCGAGGATATAGATATGCCAGGGCATGGGGATTGGAGTCCGAAGAAAAAATCCCTTATTGTTTCGATATTCAGATATTCTTTAAATTAAGCGCCCTGGCCGCTTACATGTTTAACTCTTAAGCATAACCAAGAGCATCTTGAATTTCTGCACTGCTTTCAAGGCATGGGGTTTATTAGCAGGCATAATGATCATCTCGCCTTTTTTTACGATAGAGGGCTTCCCGGAAATCTTAATTTCCGCCCGGCCGTCTGCAATATACACCAAAGCGTCAAACGGAGCCGTATGCTCGCTTAATCCTTGCCCCTTGTCAAAAGCGAATAAAGTGACGGTGCCGGTATCTTTTTTCACGATCTCTTGGCTGACGATTGCGTCGGCCTGATACTTGAGTAAATCCTCCATAACGAATGCCTTCGCCGACAATTTGTTTTTACTCATTTTTTCTCCCATTCTGAAACAATATTTTTATACGTAACATGAATAAATTGATGGCGGACGGACCGACCGGCAGCATACTATTGACCCCCTTTTAATATACAGAATATAGATCTTCAAACAGAAATACACTTTATATGTCTATATTTTATCACTCAGGCAGCTAAACTCAAGAACGAAATCTTTTAGAAAAATCCGGGGAGAAAATCAGCCAAATTGGTAAGTGAGATTGATAATGAAATCAGCGCAGCGGGCAAGGTCCTAACCCTCTTCTATCCATTTCTCTAAAGCTTCAGGGCCCCATTCCAGGCTCTTCGTCGATCTGCACTCCAGCGTCTTGGGAGCAGCTGCTTTTTCGCAGCCCTCAAGAAACATGCCCCGAATACTCATCCATGCTTTTCCCGGTAAAAGCGCATCTTTCATCTTATAAAAATTGTTGATTTCCCATTCAACCCATGCATCTTTATAAGTTTCATTCCCCATTAAAACTACCAGCTTGGAACACTGTTCAAATTTCTTGATAATTTCTTCGCGCATTGGTTTCGAACGGCCTTCGCTTATCTGGCATATAATTAATTTTTCGCTGCCGTCCGGCGATACTTCTTTACAACAATGATCATGAACTTCAAACACATGTTTTGTTTTATTTTTTAGCAAATCAAAGGCTTCAATCTGTTTTTGATCAGCGTGGTTAAAACTAACAAATACGTTTATTGCCATGGCCTCTGCTCCTTTATGCTTAAACCCGGATTGTGACTATCCTGCTTCAATATCATCTTATCTACCTAAAAGCTCTTTTTCTGCCTTAAGCCACATATCCCAATCTTTACCTTGAGGTTTTCCTTCTTTTTCCCAAAAATAATATGCTTTCTTTTGCACCTCAACGAATAACTTCTCAGGCCTAGAGATTGTTTCTTTTTTATCGGATACAACTTTCTTTATTTTTGCAGCCATTCGACGCTCCTTTCTGTTATGTAATTATTGTTAACCTCTATTGCTAAAATGTTTCTTCGCGCACTCCTTCAATAAAGTTAGCCTAATATGACAATGCCCTTAGCCAATATTTTCTTATCTTGAGTCTTTATAAAATCTATATCAATCTTATTGCCGGTTTTTATATCGGAAAAACATACGGATTTATTACCTTTGGCTATAATCAATGTATGAGGGTCTATGCTAAAAATTATTTTTATACATTTTACCCTCTCTCCGCTGATTCTTTTTTCTTCCACAACTAATCTCCGGGCATTATTATCTATTTTCTTTACTTTAACGCCCAGTAATCTACCAGAAATCCTTCCCTTGCGCTTACAGCTCATTTTCAAAATATTTTAGAAATAGCCACATCCTTAAGCCAAAGATTTGCTATGCCGTGGTCATTTTTTAAGCTTAAAACTATATCTTCGTCACTACCGTTATATTCATATTGCTCAATATAGTTGCCCGTTGAAATTACTCTGATTTTGTCAATAACGCCGGTATGCTCTCCGGAATATTTTATCGTATCCCCAATAATTAATGCTATTTTCCCGCGCATCTGATATTCTCCCTATTTTAAACTGTTTTCGATAGTTTTTTGCCTAACTACGTTTAGAGATGGTAATCTTTTACCGCTTCCGGCTGATATAATATTTTCTTAATTTTCAGCTTTCTCATCCCTGCTGGAACTTTCCATTCGATAATATCTCCTACCTTATAGCCTAATATTGCGGTGCCGATAGGGGCTAAAATAGAAATCTTGCTTTGTTCAATATCTGCATCATCGGGATACACCAGTTGATAAAACTCGTCTTTACCTGTATCCATATCCCTAAGGTAAACCTTGGAGTTCATGGTAACGATATCCGGCGGAACCTTATCGGAATCAACTATGACTGCTTTGTTTAATTCGGCTTCAAGGTCTTCAACCCGTGCCCACTCTGCATCATTTCTTGAATTCTTTATTTTTCTTACCTCTTTAATTAATCCCAATTCATCCCGCGAGCTGAAGCTATGCTCCAGTTCATCAAGAGACCGCCTGTCAATTTCCTGCTTAGATCTCATATTTTTGATTATTTCTGCAAGGCGGTCAAAATCTGCTTGCGTGATATAAATTTTCTTGTCTTTCATTTTGAGCTCCTTAGTGTTCTTTGATTACAAACATGCAACATGCTCTGCAATATTAACGGTGTGCACAGCGATATCCTCGATACATTGAATAATAAATAATAAATCGGAATTACTTTTAGTTACAGATTCGGATATCCGGTCAGCCCCTAATAAATCTTCCCGCGCGCGGTTGCATATTTTTTTCAGTTCAAGACTCGCTAAAATAGTTTTTCTTGCTAGCTCTGTATCCTGCTTCAAGAAAGAAATTACGGAATCCCAGGTGATATTTTGAAATATTTTAGCAAATTGAGAAGCGTTGATTTTATATCTCTCCGGTATTCCCATATCTAAATTCGATAAACTTTTGGCAATCCCTATCGTCAAATCAGAAATTTCCTTTAATTCAACGTAAATGCTTATTCCTGAAGACAATAATTTAAGGACTACGCCTTCGGGCTTATGCTGTTCGATGATGCCGGAGAAATGCTCGCCAAAAGCAACGCAATGAACTCCTATTTTTTTGTTGTTGTCCGTTATCTCTTGTATTTTTTGGGCATCAAAACACGCCAGGACGCTAGATGTTTTGCTTATAGCCTCCTGTGTTAAACGGCAGCCTTTAAGCAACTCGTCGTTTAATTTCCTTAGTTCTTTTTCAATATCAATTGAAATGTTTCTCATATCCATAAAATGGTTTGCATTAGCCAAACTAAAGTATTCATGCCTCATTACTTTTTGATCCCCGTACTGACTTAATGATAATAGGCTTCATTTCTAATTTATAGAATGGACAATCCATAAATTTACCGACACGATATAAGGGCACATCATTCATTTCCTTTTAAATGGCGGGGCTTAGACGCGCCACCGTTCGTACATCTCCTATGGTATAAAATGCATTTGAGTCAAATTTTTTTATTATATCTAATATCCTATCCAGTGTTTTGCGCCGCGCAATTATGAAAATAATCTTTACAGGCCCGGATGTCCCCTGCGCGTCGATTGCGGTTGCGCCGTAACCATTTGCGCGGAAACATGTTAATAACCCAACTGGATCCTTTTCTGTTATAAATTGGATGGCTAAATTTCCTATAGCTATCCTTTTTTCTATTGTGATGCCGACAAAAGTCCCCATGCTGAATCCAGCCGCAAAAGCAATATAATTTATGGGGTTATTTAAATTCTGCATTATCTGGGTGACTCCTATAAGCCAAATCAGCATTTCAAAAAAGCCTATGATTGCGGCAAGCGCTCTTATGCCCCGGGTAACAAAAATAATCCTCATTGCCGCCATGCTGACATCCGCGGCCCGGGCCAAAAAAATCAAAAGGGGTATGGCTATTTGAACAAAAATATTTTGTGGTATATAAAGCTGCATATCAAATTTTCCTTTAAAATTTTACTCGTCTTTTTTAAACCCCAGGGTTAGCGGATGCTAACCCTGGGGTTGCTTAAACAGCCTTGGTGTTTTTCTTATTGAGCGGGCGCTTCTTTGTTTTCGCTCGTTTCTTCAATTATCACAATAATATCACCTACAGCGATACTAGCCTGTTCAAGCGCTTCTTTCAGCTGCTGAAGAGACATCTGTTTCTCTGCCATATACACCTCCTTTTTGATTTAAGTTTGTATCAGTAAATGCCTCTATTTTAAAATAGTGGCAGTCCCGGAATTTGCTAAAACAAAAATCATGCCTTCTTTGAAGGCTCGGGCAAAATAGTTTTCCCGGATAACAAGCGCATAAACTCTGAAGCTTTGAAGAAATAAAATATGGGCACATAATCAACCTCCTTACCCCTTTTAACCAAATTACAGGGGCTTTAATTAATTACGCAGGAGAATCTGTGAATATTAGTTTTTCTATTTTCTTGATCAAGCCGGATGCATCTTCTGATTTATCATAATAGTCATCGGCATTGGGAAGAAAAAATTGCTGGTCGTTTTGGTTAAAAACACTGGCGACTAATATTTTTATGTTAGGAAATTCTCTTTTTATCTGTTCGTAAATTTCAAACCCACTTTGCTTAGGCATGGCAAGGTCAAGAATTACTAAGGCAACTTCATTGCTCTTCCTTAATATATCTAAACCGGCATCGCCGTCATAGGCTTCAATAATACGATAGCCGTGCTCCTCTAAATAATGGCGGTATATCATCCTGATACGGGGCTCATCATCAATCACCAATATGCTTTTTTGCTGTTTAATACTGTGCTCGACTTTCTTGATTTTTTCCAGCAGCAAATCGAGCCCTTGTGATTTATCGTAATAATCCGCGGCACCCTTAATCATTTCTTTCTGCTCATCAACTGGATAAACGCTGGCAACGATTACTTTAATATTCTTGTAAGATCTCTGCATCATATCGTAAAACATGCTGCCGTAGACCTGCGGCATTTTTATATCAAGCAGCATTATGTCTACGGGTTCTCTATTCAATATATAGGATGCCTGAATAGCATCAGGGGCCTCGAGAACCACAAAACCCTCGTTTTTAAGCATTGCGTTATACATCCTTCTTACCTTTTCTTCATCTTCAACGATAAGGATCCTTGTCATTCCCGCTCCTTTAAATGAGCGGGCGGCTGCAGAGTTAAACTACATTTCTTAATAAACCCCCACAGCCACCCAATTTCCATTTTTTCATCCGGAATAAGTATGCCTTATGCCGGATTAAAGAAGCGTTAAAAAGAAATTAAAATTTTTAATAATTGGCTATCCGAAAAATGCGAGGGGGAATTTAAGATTTGTTACTTAAAGAAGTGGGATGGAGACGGTAAAATTAGAGCCTTGCCCGACGCGGCTGGTTACCGAAATTTCGCCATCGTGCAACTCGGCTATCGATTGGGCGATGCTCAAACCTAATCCGCTGCTAGGCGCGTCATCTTTAGCCTTTCCTTCGATACGGAAAAACTTTTCAAAAAGCTTCGGCATGTTCTCCTCTTCGATGCCGATTCCTGTATCCGTGATAGAAACAAGGGCTTTCTGGTTTTCGTGCTTTAAACTTATACCTATGCTGCCGTTAACCGGGGTAAATTTTATCGCATTATCTATTAGGTTCAGAAACAGTCGTCTCAAATGCAGCTCATCAGCATTGACGGCGCCCGCCTCTTCAGGAATATCAGTATTTACCGTTATATTCTTCTTGGAAGCTAAAATCTTTGCCTGTTCATATATTATCCGGAAGAACTCAGTTAAATCAATCTGCTCAAATTTCAAAACATCAGGTTGGTAATTCATTTTGGTCAATAGCAGCAAGTCCTCTATGATTTTAAGCATCCTCTTGGTCTCTTCCAAGCTGACGCTGATTACTCTTTTGTATTCTTCTTTATCGCGCTCCTTTTTTAAGGCGAATTCCGATTCCCCTCTAATAATGGCGATAGGAGTTTTTAATTCATGGGCGATATACGAGCTTGAGTCGGTTATATATTCAAATGACTCCCCCAGCCGCGAAACCATCCCGTTAAAAGCCTCTATCAAACAACGCAGCTCCTCATCAACATTTTCTGCCTTTACTCTCAAGCTTAGATCTTCATGGGTAATGTTATTAGCGGTATCGGTAATTTCTTTAATCGGCCTTAAGATCCTTATTACAATAATCTGACCGACAAAATAACCGAATAATAAAGTAACAGGGATAGGAATTAATATGTAAAGCAATTTAATACTTTTTAGCGTATCCGCTGGAATATTAAGTAAGAAAGCAATATATAAAGATAATAAAACCCCCAATATGAATGCGTATAATATGCTGATTTTTAATTTAATAGTTTTAGCGCGCATTTTTATTCCCTTAAGACATATCCTTTGCCGTGAATAGTATGGATAAGCTGCTTTTTATGCCCCTTATCAATTTTATTGCGCAAAAAATTCATATAAACATCTATAACATTCGTGAAGCTGTCAAAATCCTCATGCCATACGTGCTCAGAAATCGTTGTCCTGGTGATGACGTGAGTGGCGTTAAGCATAAGGTATTCCAAAAGCGCAAACTCTTTGCTGGTTAACTGGATTTCTTTTCCGGCTCTCGTAACTTTATGCTTAAGCTGATCCATCTCTAAGTCGGCAATCTTCAAGATTCCGGTTTTGTCTGTTTTATTTCTTCGTAATAATGCGCTGATTCTGGCTAACAGCTCCTCAAAAGCAAACGGCTTGGCCAGATAATCATCGGCTCCGGAATTTAAGCCTAAAACTTTATCCCTTACCCTGTCTTTTGAAGTAAGCATCAAAACAAAGACATTTATTTTCTTACTCCTGAGTTCCCGGCATACTGTAATACCGTCTTTAACCGGCAACATAATATCAAGTATTATAAGGTCATAGGGATTAACTTCCGCCAAAAATAATGCCTTTTCGCCGTCATTTGCTACATCCACGACGTAATCCTCTTCTTTTAAGCCGCGTTCAATAAAACTGGCCATTTTTATTTCGTCTTCGACTAATAGTATGCGCATTGTGATATTGTGGCTATACAGATAAGTTTTTAGAATAACTCATTGCTTAAATTAACCTTAAAATAGTTTCCGCGAATTTTGAAATTTATTTTTGATTTTCCTTAAGGTGCAGCACGGTTTGCTGAAAAACAGAAAGGTCCTCTGTATTTGCAAGTACCAGTAAGACATCTCCGCCTTCTATAATCGTAGGCCCGGCAGGAATAATGAACTTATCGTTCCTGGAAATAAGCATAATCAGGCATTTCTCGGGAACGTCCAAATCGCGAATCATCTTACCTGCGGCAATTGAATTATAAGGGATTATTATATCCGTTAGTTTAGCATCAATGCCTTCTGTCTTTTCGAATTCAATGGGATAACGCGTTTTATTAGACCAGGGAAGGTCCAATCTCAATATTTTAGCAACAATCGGAATAGATGTCCCCTGGATAAGAACTGATGCTATAACAATAAAGAAAACAATATTAAAAATAATGTCCGCCTGTGCGATGCCCGCCATAAAAGGAAATGTGGCCAGAATAATCGGAACCGAGCCCCTAAGGCCAACCCATGCGACCATGGCTTTTTTGCGCATATTGATTTTAAACGGCAACAGGCACAATAATACGCTGGCAGGACGGGCAACCACCATAAGAAGAAACGTTAATAATAATCCCGGGCCTATCAACGGGACAATATGAGAAGGAAAAACCAGCAGGCCCAATGTTATAAACATCGTGATTTGCATCAGCCATGCCAGGCCATCATGAAATTTTGCAATCATCCTTTTATTCGGGAATTCTGCGTTGCCAAGCACCAAGCCCGCAATATATACCGCCAGTATCCCGTTGCCTTTTAGGAAAACAGCGATTACATAAGTCAAAAGGACCAGGGAAATCATAACCGCCGGATACAGCCCTTCGTAGTACAATTTCATGCGGCTAATGGAAAATACGGTAACTTTAGCCATCAGATATCCTATAGCCGCGCCCATGCCCATATCCAGAAAAAACCTGGGAATCAAGGCGGCAATACCCATATTTTCCGTAGTCAAGATGCTAAGAAAACCAGCAGTCAAAAATACCGCCATCGGATCATTGCTGCCGGATTCAAATTCAAGTAATGGCTTCAGAGGCTGTTTTAAGGCTATCCGTTTAGACCTTAAGATACTGAATACCGCTGCGGCATCGGTCGAAGAAACTATGGAGCCAAGGAGCATACCTTCCAGGAGAGAAAATTTAAAGATATAAACGGCGAAAAAGCCCGTTATAATCGCGGTCAACAAAACCCCTGCTGTAGAAAGAATTACTCCTTGCCAAAGTACCGCTTTAGTATCTTTCCAATTAGTATCAAGCCCTCCGGAAAAAATGATAAAAATAAGGGCGACAACTCCAATGGACTTGGCTAACTGCGCATTATCAAAATAAATCCTGCCGATTCCTTCGGAACCAACAAGCATCCCGATAACCAGGAATAGCAACAAAGCAGGTATGGCGAACTTGTCCGAAAGCTTACTTGAAACAGCGCTCACGAATATTAGCACCGCAACCCATAATAAAATGTTTTCAATCGATATCATAGGCTAAAAGATAAATTCAAAATGATATTATAAATAATAAACGACTCCCTTGTGTTCACTTACAAGATGACAACGCAAAAATCTTTAATTAACGACCATATTATAACATAGTTTAAAAAAATGTGTTTTTGTTATTTTTTCCTTTCAACCTCTCTGCCCAATATTAAGCCAATTTTTTAGTTCCTGACTGTTTCCCAAAGCGCAATATTCGGACTTCAAAGGAGTTTTCTATCGGGAAGAAAATGCCTCAACCGCTTACTATCATTTCTTATATCCAAATCTTGGGAAAAATCGACCCGTTTTTCTCTGATATTCAATATAGGCATCTCCAAACGCGTCAATCATCATTCTTTCTTCGTATCTTACGAGATAATGACATATCGGATGCAGAAACAGCGCCCACAAAACAAAAATGTAGCTGTTGAGATAAAAAGCTAATCCGAAGTTAAATATAGACAAAAAAGCGGCGTAGAGCGGATGACGGACATACTTAAATACGCCACTGATGCAGAGTTTATTGCCTCGTTCAGATGCAGACAATGACTTAATACTCCAAACGATTACGGTCAGCGTCACCAGGATCGAAACGATGAATATTGAGCCAAGGAAAAACCTGCTATTTGACAATGGCGGGGGATTGATTCTTTTGTTGAGCCAGTTCGCAACGATAAAAAGCGTAACGCTAACCAATAATCCGGCAGGGCCGCTGCCGAAAATCTTGTTAAACCCCGTAGGTTGATTGCTCTTATTGTCCATATTGGCTAATCAACAATTATAATAGCCTCAAGTACGTTTTTTGCCTTAGGCAAAAAGTTGGGGTCCCTCTCGTACGAGCCGAGGGAAAACCTCTCATTTTTTATTAACCAGATTATCTAACAATTTCTCGATTATGCTAAAATTTTTATCTTCAACCTGGCCTGAAGTATAATACCTTACAATCCCTTTCTTATCTATGATTATCACATTGCTTACGTCTTCTGTGGTTCGATAATCAGCTGCCATTTCCCCATCCCAATCTCCGTATATCGTTATCCCCTCTTTCAACGAATTATCGCGAAGGCCCTTTTCCCATGCACCCCTAAAAAATACACCATGGCAATCAATCACCCCGATTCTGATAATATCTTTTTTAAAGGGATTTGGCTGCTCGGCATAAAATATATTTAAGGTAGTCTTTAGCTTTCGATTTTGCTCAATGGCGCTTTTGGTTTCATAAAACAATACCACCACTTTTCCTTTCAGATCATTTAAGGTTAAAGTTTTCTTATCACCTGACATTACTTTAAAAACAGGAGCAACTTTACCGATGAAAGTGTCGTTTGTGTAACTAGATACGGGAGATAAAAACAAAAGGGCGAGAAAAAAGACGAAAAAAATTAAATATGTTCTACGCATCAGCATATCATATTTTCAAAATATTCGAAGGCCTGTTTGACAAAACACATAATTACCTATGACAAACTGACCAATAGCGATTATCCCTGTTGCGAATTGTCCTATGCCAAATACAAACCCCACAGCGATCTGGGCGACCGCAAACATTCCTACAGCAAATTGCGCCAAACCAAATATTAAGCCAACTGCAAACTGCCCTATAGCGACTATACCTATCGCAAATTGCCCTATTGCGATAATACCCTTTGCGACAAGAAACTTTCCTGTTTCCCGATCTCGCCCAATAGCAATGTGTACTAAAGGCCAACCAAATACTTCTGTCTTACTCCTCCACGCATAACCACTATTCCAAATTTCTTTTATCATTCAATTTGTATTAAAATTGGGGTCCCTCTCGTATGAGCCGAAGGAAAACCTCTCTGCAATTACAGGTATGTATTATAGTGAAACTACGGCAGGAAACAAGAAAAATCGCGGTTTAGAGAGGTAATTTCCTCACACGCTGTGATTATTTTGACTTAGAATCCAAGATAGAAAGGATATGGTCTTGTAAAGCCTCTCGGCTGCTTTTACTCTTCTCTTCCATATCTCCTAATGCGCCTCCACCCAGCACCGCATAGCCCCTCACCTCATTAGCAAGCTTTATCACTTGCAAAGCGATGAGCTCGCGTTGCGCGCTATAAAGCGAGCGCTGCGCATCAAGGACGCTTAAATAACTATCAATACCATCTGCATAGCGCTTACTCGAAAGACCGTAAATCTTTTGCGCGGAATCTACATTTGACTGTTGCGCTGTTATTTGCTGATCCACTGTGCCTTGAACAGCCAAAACATCGGATACTTCCCTGAAAGCTGTCTGGATGGATTTTTCATACTGTGTCAGCGCAATCTTGCGATCTGCCTCACTGACTCTATACGCCGCCCAGATACGCATATCAAAAATAGGCATCGTAACCTGAGGTGCATAAGTCCAAGTAGACCTGCCGGATGAAAACAGGCCGGAAAAAGCGCTGCTTGCCGTGCCAAGGGCAGTTGTTATGGAGATACTAGGGAAAAAAGCGGCCCGGGCTGCCCCGATATTGGCATAGGCGCCTTTTAATTTATGTTCCGCGGCCATAATATCCGGGCGTTTAAGAAGCACCTCAGAAGGCAAACCTGGAAAAATATTCTTAAACTGCTTGACGCTGGCCAAATCAGGAGGCAATAGCTCTTCCGGCACAGAAGAACCTGCTAAAAGGTCTAATGCGTTTTTATCCAGCGCCAACTGCCGCGCATAACGCAAAACATCTACCGTAGCCGTATCCACCTGGGTTTGCGCCCGGAGCAGATCAGTTTCCTGAGCGATCTTGGCATTGTACCGGCGCAGAACCAGCTTATAAGCGCCTTGCTGTGCCTCAAGAGTAGATTTGGACAAAATAAAGTTAGCCTGATCCGCGGCAAAAACCAAGTATGTCCGGCCGACTTCAGAAATTAACGCGATTTGCGCGCTACGGCGGGCCTCTTCCGTATTCAGATATTCTTCTAATGCCTGTTTTGTCAGGTTGCGGATACGGCCAAAAAAATCAACCTCCCAGGCAGTAATGCCCAGATCAGCGCTATACTGCTGCGTTATATATGACTTCCCGGAAATCGAAGAATCGGCAGAAACACGCTGCTTAATAAACCCGCTTTGCGCATCAATAACCGGAAATAATTCAGAGCGCTGAATGCCGTATAATGCCCGCGCCCTTTCCACATTCAATGCGGCAAGCCGCAAATCACGGTTATTCTGCAAAGCCATCAGGATGATCTGTTGTAATTTGGGATCAGTAAAGAATCCCTGCCACTTCAACTGCATGGCATCTACAATATTTGATTCCGGCACTGACTTCGGATAAGAGTGCCCGCTTGGCCAATGGTTAGGGACCGGAGCTTGCGGCCGGATATATTTCGGAGCCAGCGAACATCCGCTCAAAAAAACAACACCCAACGCAAAAATCATTAACCGTTTCATATTAATTCTTTTTCCTTATATTATTCCGCGTTACCTGTCCGGCAGCCGTAACTTCTGCCGACCGCTCTTTTTTATGGTTGAAAAAACGGGATACGATGATAAAAAACAACGGGATAAAAATAAGGTCAATGAATGTAGCAGAAAGCATCCCGCCGACAACCGCGGTTCCTATGGCGTTCTGTGCGCCTGCGCCTGCGCCTGTGGAAATTGCCAGCGGCAAGACGCCAAAGAAAAAAGCCATAGAAGTCATGATTACCGGGCGGAACCTGGTTCTTACCGCGCCCAGAGTCGCCTCAATCATCTTTTCACCGTTTTCAATGCGATGCTGGGCAAACTGAATAATCAAAATAGCGTTTTTAGTGGATAACCCTAAGGTAGTAAGGAAACCGATCTGAAAATAAACGTCATTGGGCATACCGCGTAAATGCGTTGCCAGCGTTGCTCCAAAAACGCCCAGCGGCAACATCAACATATTCACGATGGGGATACTCCAGCTTTCATACAATGCCGCCACGCATAAAAAGATAATCAGAATAGAAAAGGCGTAAAGCGGCCCAGCTTGTGAGCCGGACTGACGTTCCTGGTAAGAAAGCCCTGTCCAATCATGGCCGAACTCGCGGGGCAGTTTCGCTGAAAGTTCCTCCATCGCCTTCATTGCCTCGCCGGAACTCCTGCCCTTTGCCGCTTCGCCCAGGATTTCGGCGGATGGAAAAGCATTGTAGCGTTCCAGTTTCGGCGAGCCGAAAATCCAATGCCCGGAGGCAAAAGAAGAATAAGGCACCATCTTTCCCTGGGTATTCCGTACATAAAGGTTTTTCAAATTTTCCGGCTGCATGCGGTAAAGAGCGTCAGCCTGGATATCCACATGTTTAATTCTGCCGTCTTTAATAAAATCATTGACATAACTTGAGCCAAAAGTAGTAGAAATCGCATCCTCGATGGATGCAATGGGAACCCCCAGGCTTCCGGCCTTTTCCCAATCCAAATCAATTTTATACTGCGCCACATCTTCCAGGCCGTTTGCCCGCACCCGGCTTAAGCGAGGGTCTTTAGAGGCCATCTCCAAGAGCTGCCTGCGTGCTTCCATCAGCTTTTCATGGCCTGCACCGCCGCGATCCTGCAGCTCAAAATCAAAACCTTTGGCAGTGCCCAATTCAACGATTGCCGGAGGAGTAAAAGCGTAAACCAGCGCTTCTTTATATGACATAAATTCCTTCATGGCGCGGTTTGCTATCACATCCGCTTTTAGCTCTTCTTTTTTGCGTAACTCCCAGTCTTTGAGCCTGATAAAAGCCATTCCCGTATTTTGCCCGTGGCCTGCCTGATTCGCTCCGGCGATCGTAAGGATTGACTCAACCGCATCTTTCTCTTGATCTGTAAAATACTGCTGTACCTTTTTCAGCACCGCTTCAGATTGCTCAAGAGTTGCTCCGGAAGGCAAATTAGCCATAACAACCAGGATTCCCTGATCTTCATCGGGTAGGTAGCCTGTGGGCATGCGCAAGAAAACAAATAACATTGCCGCCACGATTATAAAATAAAAGAAGATATACCGCGCGCTCCGGCTAAATGAATGACTGACCAGCCCGACATATAAGTCGCGTGACTTAAAGAAAATCCGGTCAAACCAACGGAAAAAAGGCCGCAAAAACCAGATTCCGCCTTCGGCTGGCTGATGCCCTTTTGGCACCGGCTTAAGAAACGAAGCGCAAAGAACAGGTGTCAGGATTAAAGCCACTACCACCGAAAGTAACATTGCGGCAATAACGGTTACGGAAAATTGGCGGTAAATAATGCCGGTAGAGCCCCCAAAAAATGCCATCGGCCCGAAAACCGCGGAAAGCACAAGGCCGATGCCGATTAATGCGGGAGTGATCTGCTCCATAGATTTAGCGGCTGCTTCCCGCGGCATAAGGCCCTCTTCGCTCATTAAACGCTCCACGTTCTCCACTACGACAATAGCGTCGTCTACCAATAAGCCTATAGCCAATACCATGGCAAACATCGTCAACATGTTAATGGAAAACCCGGCTATTCCCAATACCCCAAAAGTCCCTAATAATACCACCGGCACTGCGATTGTAGGAATAAAAGTTGCCCGGATATTGCCCATGAACAAATACATTACCAGGAAAACTAAAACAATGGCCTCAACCAGCGTTTTAAATACTTCCTTAATGGCGACCCTGGTAAAAGGCGTGGTATCATAAGGGTAAGTTAATTTCATCCCCGGCGGGAAATAATGGCTTAGTTCTTCCATCTTGGCTTTGATGGCGTCAACCGTACGCAGGGAATTAGCTCCGGGCTCCTGGCGAATGGCGAGCCCTGCCGAAGGCTGCCCTTTGTTAAAGTAGAGCTTTATGTTCATCTGGTCGCTTCCCAATGCTACGCGGCCGATATCTTTAATCCTAATCGTTGATCCGTCGGGATTAATGCGCACAGGAATATCAGAAAATTCTTCCGGGGTCTTTAGCAGGCTTTGCACTATGATGGATGCGTTCAGGCGCTGCCCTTTTATTGCCGGAGCGTCACCAAACTGGCCGCCGGAAACTTCAACATTGTAATTTTGTATTGCCCTGATAACATCGTCCGCTGTTAGCCCATAGCTGACCAACTTGCTAGGGTCAAACCAGATACGCATGGCATATTCGCTGCCGAACGACTCTGCTTCGCCCACTCCGGGCACGCGCGCCAAAACAGGCTGCACGACGCTTTGCATGTAATCGCGTAAATCAATATCAGTCATGCTGCCGTCTTCAGAGACTAATCCCACTATCAGGAGATAATTACGGGTGGATTTCTGTACGGAAACTCCACGGCGCTGCACTACTTCAGGAAGCCGCGGCATGGCCAGTTGAAGCTTATTTTGCACCTTAGACCAGGCAATATCCGGATCAGTGCCCGGGGAAAAAGTCAATTCAATACTTGATGAACCAGAAGAGTCGCTGGAGCTGGACATATAAAGCATCCTGTCCAAACCGGTCATCTGCTGCTCAATGATTTGCGTAATGCTGTTTTCTACGGTTTCCGCGGAAGCGCCGGGATAAAGAGCTGTGATGCGGATAGACGGCGGGGCGATAGGCGGATATTGGGAAACCGGCAGGGTGAAAACCGCCAAACCACCCAGAACCATTATCATAATGGCAATTACCCATGCAAAAACCGGACGGTTCAAAAAAAACTTAGATAGCATAGTCTCTACGTTTAATTCCTGTTGTCTTCAAAAGGAACGGCCTTTACCGCCACTCCGGGCCTGACCTTTTGGATTCCCTCAACAATCACCTTGTCTCCGGGATTTAGCCCCGCGGAAACAAGCCATTTATCACCTATGATTTTTTCTACCGAAAGTATTCGCTGTTGGACTTTATCTTCTTTATCGACAATTAACGCCACAGCTTCTCCTTTTGTATTACGAGAAACTCCCTGCTGGAGAACAAGAATTCCTTGTTCATCCACACCCTCTACGATTATTGCCCTGACAAACATCCCGGGCAAAAGGATATTTTTCGGATTAGGGAATATCGCCCGCAGGATTACCGAGCTGGTAGTTGGATCTACGGTGACATCCTGAAATTGAAGCGTACCCTCAGCAGGATAAGATGTTCCGTCTTCCAAAATCAGCTTTACCTTATTTTGATTGGTATTATCTGAATTAAGCCCTCCGTTTTCAAGGCTCTTGCGCAAACGCAGTATTTCCAAAGTAGATTGAGGAATATCCACATAAATCGGGTCTAACTGCTGCACCGTAGCTAAAGTCGTAGCCTGGTATGCCGTAACAATATCTCCATCAGTAACGCTAGAGGTTCCGATACGCCCAGTAATTGGCGAAACAACCTGGGTGTAATTAAGGTTTATCCGCGCGTTTTCCGTCTCCGCCTGCGCCTGTTTATAGGCAGCTTCCGCATCATCAAATTCCTGTTGGCTGACTGCTTTATCAACCAATGCTTCCCTGTAGCGTTCAACTCTTAATTTAAGCGCCGGAAGATTGGCCTTAGCCTTATTATAAGCAGCCTGGTACTGGGCAGGATCAATTTGGTAAAGTACTTGTCCTGCTTTGACTTCCGAGCCTTCTGTAAACAAGCGCTTCTGAATCAAGCCGTTTACTTGGGGCCGAATTTCGGCGGTAAGAAAAGCGTTCGTACGGCCAGGCAATTCATCTGTCAACACCACGCGCTCAGTTCTTATGGTTACGACCCCGACCTCCAGCCAACCTTGTTGCTGTCCTTTTTGAGACCCGCGGTTGCCACAACCGGCCAACAATAATCCAACGGTAAGTAGAACCAATATCCATTTTATTCCTGAATTACGCATAATATCTTCTCCGTGATGATCTAAGCTTTTAGTTGCCCTATTACCTTTTGTAAATTTACGCGGGGTAATTGTGAACATTATGTCATTATATGACCCAGTGTTCACAAATAAAGCGTACCATTCTTTTGTGGTTTTGTCAAGTTAATCTTGTAAAGAATATTCGGTGAGAATGTTAAAACGAAGTTTATTTATTTGCAGCGCCGTATAGAAACAACCTAAGAATTGTGTCGGATAAGCTTACTAAACTTTCAGCCTTCCTTTCTTTCTCTTGCAGCCATTTGAGGGTAACCGTTTTTATAATAGAGCCAAGCACATCGGAGAGTTTCTCTGGATCAAAACCACTGTTGATAACTCCTTGCTCTTGCGCTTCTTTGAGCATGCTTATTGTATATTCTAGCATTTGTAACCTGAAGAGAGATTTAAAAATTCTCCTTTCTGCGTATAATTCGCTTCCTTCCAATAGAGATATCTGAAAAAAATCCTGGTTTTTCTCGAAAAAAATTAAATCTTCCCGTATATAAATCTCTAGTTTCTCTTTCGCATCCTTAACTTGCCCTGTTTTTTCCTTAATTATAGATAATAAATGCTCCAATTTTTCTTCCAGCAAACCAAAATAAAGATCGTCCTTATTCTTAAAATGCAAATAAACCGTACCGGTTGCATATTGAGATTCTTTTGCAATATCCCTTATTGTTGTCTTATGGTAGCCTTTTAAAGCAAATAAATGTTCTGCTGCTTTAAGGATATCGGATCTGCGCAACTGCCTATCTCTTTCTTTCCTGTTTAATACGCTCATCTATGCTCCCATGAATACCATCTAATTTGTGAACAAGTGTTCACAATTAAAATATACCATTCAATTTTTGTTCTGTCAAGGTAATTTATCATTTTATAAGGTAATCCCGTAACGATTCAGCAGTAATATTCAAGAAGAGGAAGGACTCTATATACAGCTCTTGGGAAATTTGAGAGGTGAACCCGGTAAGGACGCCCAGAAATATTGCGCGGCAGAAAGACTCTCTGTATACAGCTTATCTGAAAAAGGGGAAGTCCTGGGAGAATGCCCCATATTTCATATAAAGAAATTTTCACTTGCTAGAAATCAATTATTTTAATCCTTATCTGGGATTTGTATTTCTGGCCGCGCTCTTTGGCAAGCAATGCCGCCAGATGGTCTGCCCAGTAATCCATGATATTGTATGCGCGCTTCCAGTGCTTAAATTTTTCCAATCCCGCCAGAGAAGCGTTCTTATCCGCCTTGGTTTCGCTTGAAATAACCATCAATTTTTCTTTGGTGACAAAATCAGCGATCGCGCATTCAAAAGAAAATGACCCTGCCGGACCTCCGGGCAAAGGCAAGCCCGACACCTGGCCTGCTACTTGTAACGCTGCATTAAATCCGACTTTAGTCTGGGCAATATTATTCAATTTTAACCTCACATAAAGAACTTTTTTGCCGGCCGCCTCCTCTTTATCCCGTATAACCGGCATCACAGCGCTTAAAATCCCGGAGAAGCGCTTTAACATTTCATCGCCCAGGTTATTTATATCATTATCGGTTACTTTGGTGCCGGGGATATTGTTATTTTTTTCTTTCACCTGACTTACGTCTACGCGGTCGATAAAGATCGCTTCGTAGGCCTTGAAATCTGTTCCCGACTTTACCCATAACTCCTTGAATCCCTGGACCTCCTCCGCCTTATCCTCTGAAACAACATTATACCCTTTATCCTTCATGCACTGATTGAATTTATTCTGTTTTAAACCAGCGTCCTTAAAATCAGAGGAATCAATTATTACCTGACAATCATCCTTATCTTTTCTGACCTCTTCAGGTGGTTTTTGTGTATTCAGATAAGCCATTTTTGTGGCGCAACCGGATAATAAGAGCACTAATATTAATAGGTAAAATATCTTATTCATCTCAAAAAGCCTCCTATTATTATTTTTTAGAAATATCACTAATGCCCCGCGCCCTTGGGGGGCGCTCCTACATCTCCCGATTAACGGCGCTCGCTGGGCCGCTCGCTTCGTGGTAATGCAATGCGTGTGCGGAGCAGCTGTGGCTTGCGTTAGCAAGCCTATTGTTTTCTTACAGATACCCCTACAAATTCTTCGCCGAAAGGCAAAATAATAATATGGGGTCCAGATATTCCAGGAATCGAATCAAATTTTGATCGCCTCTAAAACCCCCGGGTAAAGCTCTCTCCTGAAACATCTCCTTATCCCCGCGCCCTGCAAATAAAATTTCCTTAGAAAGAACCTCTCCAACTATGTTAATGCCTTGCCCCGCCTTTTACCGTTTTTGTTTATAATACCGGGTAAAGCTGGTCTCTAAGGAAACATCTATAATGCACCGCGCCTTGGGGGGCGCTCCCACATCTCCCAATGCACCAGTCGCCCCGCTTAGGAGCGGGGCTCCTTTGGCGGCAGCCTTGGCCGGCTGCCTTCGAGCTAATGCAATGCGTGTGCGGCGCAGCTGGTGTTGCGGCCGGGTGGGGGCGGCCGCAACACCAGCGTCCTCACCCGACACATTCTTACAAGCTAAAAACAAAATTTTTTAGAGGTTCGTCCGCTATGCCGCATTTAACGATTAAAGACTCGCGGTGCGGCATACTGCGCCTCTCCCGATAAACACTTGAGAAAGCCATGGATTGGGCGGGGCGCGGGGTGGGGGGCCGCGCCCCGCCCAGCAACGTCTTTTCAAAAAACCGCCGCAATTTTAAGGTAAGGAAAATAGTTTGAAATTAATAATTTTGTGGTAAAATACTTATAAAGATGGTTAACTTGGTATCTAAATTATAGTATCAAAACTTGGGTATATATGTCAAGTGTTAATTTAGGGAAGCGCATAAAAGAATTGAGAAGTAGATATAGAATAACTCAAGACAAACTCTCGAAGAAGGCAGATATACCTTTCAGTACTTTAGCCAAAATAGAGGCTGGTTATACCCCCAATCCTTCCATGGAAACACTGATAAGGATTGCGGATGCATTTGGGATTGGTTTAGACGAGTTAACTGGAAGAAAAAAATAGTTGTTAGATTTTGCCACCTTTTACGTCAATTATAGTAGGAGGTGGTAAATATGCAGGAAGAAATATATAGGTCGTCATCGTTTATACCCATGACTACGCTTACCCACGAAAAAATCACACACAAGAAAGACATTTTTGAATTAAGTAAAAATGTTTCGTTCAAGCCATATCTTGAAGATAAAAAGCATAAATTTATTCTTTTTAAAGAAGATTGCTTCGATATCCTGCCAAGAATTCCTGAGAACTCTATCGATATGATCTTTGTTGATCCACCCTATTTTCTTTCTAATGGTGGAATTACTTGTCACGCTGGGAAAATGGTTTCAGTCAATAAAGGAAAGTGGGATGTTTCTAAGGGAGTAGAGGAAAATTATATTTTTACTCAAAGATGGCTAAGGGAATGTCAGCGCGTTTTAACCCTAAACGGCACAATCTGGGTATCAGGAACTTCACACATAATTTATACAGTCGGCTCTGCTATGCAAACTCTAGGTTATAGGATATTAAATGACATAGCTTGGTTTAAAGTTAATCCCCCTCCGAATTTAAGCTGTCGTTATTTTACTCATTCTACAGAAACTATTATTTGGGCGGCCAAGAATAAAAATAGCCGACACTATTTTAATTACGAGTTAATGAGGAAGATGAATAACAACAAACAGATGTTAAGTCTTTGGTCTATTAAAGCACCGGGGCCGATAGAAAAGATATATGGGAAGCATCCTACACAGAAGCCTTTGGAGTTGCTAAATAGGATTGTGTTAGCTGCCACAAGGCCTGGGGATATAATTTTAGACCCTTTTCAGGGCAGCGGGACTACTGGCATTGCTGCATTTATAGAAGGAAGACAATATATCGGAATTGAATTAGAAAAAGATTATTTGGATGTTTCCATAAAAAGATTAAAAGACGAGTTTAATAAAAAATAATCCAAATGGCAAATTTAGCAGTTTACAAAAAATTCTACAATATTAATAATACCAATGAGTTATTAAGGAAATTTCAGGAAACTCTATTGGTTTCAAACAAAACCTTTTCTTATTTTGTTGATTGGGGAAAGATTCAGGCTAATGTAAAGAAATATGAATACGAAATTAACATCCTGAATTATTTGGTTGGCATAGCGGAGCCCAAAGAAAAATTGAGAGAGATCTTAAAGAAGAATCCCGAAGTTGTTACGGTGATACCTTTAATAATTGCAGTGCATGATTCAGAAATTACCGTTATTGAGGATAGGGCTAAGCCAGCTGAAAGTTTGAGAATTTTTGATTTCGAAGCAAAAGGTAAACTCGAGGATGAAGAAATTACAGAGTTGGTAACCTTTTGTGATAAATCTGGGATATTCAATTTGTTTTCTTCTCTTAAGATCAAGAATTTAAGAGACTTTCTTTTGGGGGTAGAAACAGGTAGCGACACTAATGCTAGAAAAAATAGAAGCGGTACAGCCATGGAAGAGCTAATCGAGCCAATAATAGATACTATTAAAGATATAACGGTTGTGAAGCAAAAGAAATTTCAATATCTTCAAGAAGAATATAAAATGAAAATACCAGCTAAGCTCGCAGATAGAAAATTCGATTATGCTATTATCACCAAGCGCAAAGTTTATAATATGGAAGTGAACTATTACGACGGGCAGGGCTCGAAACCTCAAGAAATTGTAGACTCCTATACGAATAGAAAGAATGAGCTTGCGAAAGATGGTTTTGGATTTATTTGGTTAACTGACGGGGTAGGCTGGAAAGGCGGAGTTCATCAGATAACAAATGCTTTTAACGATATGGATTATATCTTGAATATAGAATTTGCTAGAAAAGGCATATTAAATGAGATTTTAAATCACTAGATTAATCCCATAAAGGAGCCCTATATGGGTTAGGATGAAAACTTATAAGGCAGCTCTCTAAGAAATAGGGGAGTTGCCTTTATATTTTTTTGGAAGGAGGGATATTATTGGATATTGAAAGATGCGAAAGATGTAATAGATTATATGAAGTGGCAGAATGGGGCGGAGCAATGCCAGGAACAAAAGAAAAAGAAGATATAGTTTGTCCTTATTGTGGCTTTACATATGAAAAAATGAGTAATGGTACTTTCAGAACATTTAAGCTTACTCCCGAGCAAGAGGCAAGCTATTTAAAAGGAAGAGGCCATTGAGGAGGACAGGGATTATTTCTAATCTTGCGAAGTAGTTTTCCAGCTAATATCTTATGCAAATCAAATTTGTAGAAATAAAAAATTTTCGTAAACTAAAATCTGTTCGGATTGAGCTCGCAGATAAAACGACACTTTTTGTAGGTGCGAATAACAGCGGGAAGACCTCAGCAATGGATGCTTTAAAATATTTTTTGGTTGATACAAATGCTTTTTGTACCAATGATTTCACTTTATCGAATTGGGGGACTATTAATAAAATTGGAGAATCATGGGAAAAATCCCAAACAGTCAAAGATTCGCAAGAGCATACGCTTGCTGAGTGGAATGAGATTTTGCCTGCTTTGGATGTTTGGTTAAAGGTGGAGAAAAACGAATTTCAGCATGTTTGTCATATTCTACCTACACTTGATTGGAGCGACAAAGAGCTTCTTGGGGTGAGGTTGCGTTACGAACCAAAGGATGTTGATGCGCTGTATAAAGAATATATTACTGCAATAAAAACGGCAAAAGAAACAATTGAAGAAACCAGGAAGAAACAAGATAAATGCGCCGTAAAGTTATGGCCAAGATCGATGAGCGATTTTCTTGAAAAACGCCTTGCGAATCACTTCGAAGTACATCCTTACTTGCTAGATCCTAAAAAACTCAATGACCCTGATAATATAGGAATTGCTAAGCCTCAACCGCTACCAGAAGCAAGCGAGTTTTTAAGTGGGAATCCATTTAAAGATTTAATTCGTATTGACGTGATTAGCGCACAAAGAGGTCTCTCGGATCCCGATAATGTTTTGCCTGAACCAGATGGTAGAGTAGGTTTAGAGCGTCATTATAAAGGTAGATTATCAGGACAATTGCGAACTTACTATGATAGGCATATTAATCCTTCTGATGATATGGTAGAGGCTTCGGATATTGCAGCTTTAGAGGCGATACAAAATGCTCAGGATGAGTTTGATAAGAAACTAAGAGAAGGTTTTAGCGAAGCACTGAAAGAATTAGAAGGTTTGGGGTATCCAGGAGTTACGGATCCAAAATTAATAATTTCGACTAAAATTAAACCAATAGATGGCTTGAATCATTCTTCGGCGCTCCAATATGAGGTAACTTCTCCAAAAAGTGAATCTTGGGGGGCTCCGCGCTTGCCTGAAGAATATAATGGATTGGGATATCAAAACTTGATTTCAATAGTTTTTAGATTAATGAGTTTCCGTGATAGCTGGATGAAAGTAGGAAAAGACGGTAAAAAGGCAGCAGCTAAAGTAAGTGAAAAGAATTTTTTTCCACCGCTACATTTAGTATTAATCGAAGAACCAGAAGCGCATTTACATGCGCAGGTACAACAAGTTTTTATTCGTAAAGCTTACGATATTTTGCGTAACCACAATAATTTGAAGGAGAAAAAGAATTTATCCTCCCAATTGGTAGTATCGACTCATTCAAGCCATATTGCGCATGAATGTAAATTTGATTGGTTGAGATATTTTCGGAGATTACCGGCGATTAATGAAGGCGAAGTTCCAATCTCAGTCATTGTTAATTTATCTAATATTTTTGGTGACGAGAAAGATGAAACTCAAAAGTTTGTCACACGCTATTTAAAAACAACTCATTGCGATCTGTTTTTTGCTGACGCAGCAATTTTAGTAGAAGGGCCAGCTGAAAGGATGCTGGTCCCGCATTTTATTCATAACTATTTTAGCAAACTGAATCAATCCTATATTACTTTGCTTGAAATTGGAGGTAGTCATGCGCATCGTCTAAGGCCACTAATTGAACATCTTGGGTTGGTAACCCTTATTATTACAGATCTTGACTCAGCAGAATCAACTGGGCACCATGCTTCCAAGCAACCGGAGAAAGGGAAGAACTTAATTACTCGTAATGCCACATTAAAAACATGGTTACCTGTAAAGGAACAAATAGACGATTTATTTAATAATGAAGATTCGAATAAAATTAAAAAATACGATGATTTCTTCTCTGTTCGTGTTGCTTATCAAGTCCCTGTTTCTGTTTCAATGAACGGAACAAGCCAGGAAGAGGCTCTCTCTAATACGTTTGAAGATGCGCTAATTTTTGAAAATTTATCCATTTTTAAAGCTTTACAAGGCGAAGGAATAATAAAGAAGTTTAAGGATGCCATATTACAACATAATACCTCTGCTAATTTAGGGGAGGAAATGTTTAAGATCTTAAAAGATGGGAAGAAAGCTGAATTTGCTCTTGAATTACTCTTTTTACAAGACCCTGAGACGCTGAAAGTTCCAACATATATAAATGAAGGATTAAAATGGCTACAAGATCAGTTAGAAATGAAGCAGTTGGAGATTTTAACTCTAAGCAAAAACCAGGTTCCTCCGAAACAAGGAAGTTAGATAGTGGGCGATATGCCATTTGTAGATGATGACCATGTTGATGATACTGTAGACCAGCAAATCAGCGCTTGCTTGACGTTGGAAAAGCCTAAAAGCTTTTTTCTGTTTGCTGGAGCGGGGTCAGGTAAGACTCGTTCACTTGTAGAAGCCTTGAAAGTGTTGCGGTTGAAAAAGGCGGACCAATTACGTCAATATGGGCAGCGAATAGGTGTTATTACTTATACCAATGCTGCTTGCGATGAAATTAAGCAGCGTCTTGAGTACGACTCTTTGATTGAAGTTTCAACCATCCATAGCTTTGTTTGGTCTCTTATAGGCAGCTTTCATGCAGACATAAGATCGTGGTTGATAATGTACTTGAATACTAAAATTGATGAGCTTAATGAAAAACAAAGAAAAGGTAGGCCTGGAAAGGCGTCGTTAGATCGACAGAAAGAAATCGAGACAAAAAAAGAACGACTTGCAAACTTAAATCGAATTAAACGGTTTACCTATAATCCAAATGGTGATAATTTTGGACAAGATTCATTGAATCATAGCGAAGTTATTGAAATTGGGTCTTATTTTTTAACGCAAAAATCCCTTATGCAAGAGGTATTGGTTAATAAATTTCCTATTTTATTGATTGACGAAAGCCAAGATACGATTAAATCTTTTATGGAAGCTTTATTCCAAGTTCAGAAAAAACATTCTGAACATTTTGTTTTAGGTTTATTTGGCGATACTATGCAAAGAATATATGGACACGGCAAGGAAGACTTAGAAAGAGATATCCCTGCTGAATGGGAAAAGCCATCTAAACAAATGAATCATCGTTGTCCGCTTCGGATTATTAAACTCATTAATAAAATCCGCTCAGAGGTAGATAGGCAAGTAGAGAGGCCGCGATCTGATAAAGAAGAAGGCTTTGTTCGTTTTTTTATCTTATCAACTGGCACGACCAATAAACTTCCAGCAGAATATGAGATTCGGAAACAAATGGCCACCATTACTAATGACTCATTATGGACTGGCTCTGATACTGAAGTTAAAATACTAATACTTGAACATCATATGGCAGCTCGTAGGATGGGTTTTATAGAGATGTTTGAACCATTGTATGCGGTTAGCAGTCTTACAACTGGCTTATTAGATGGCTCTCTCCCTGGCTTACGTTTATTTTCACATCAAGTCTTGCCAATCATAAAGGCAAGAGATAACGATGACAAATTTGCTATAGCAGCTATTTTGCGGAAATATTCACCACTATTATCCAAAGATATTATTAAGACAATAGAAGAAGATCAGTCGCTTCAAATTGAGAAGGCTAGAAAAGCAGTAGAAAGTTTATTATCTCTTTGGGGTGAGGACAAAAAGCCGCGTTTCTTGGATGTTTTGCGTAATGTTGCTCAGACTGGTTTATTTGAGATACCCGAGAGTTTACGTCCAATTGCATCAAGAAGCGGAGATGAGCAGATTATGGTTGAGAATACTAAAATAACACCTCCTCTAGAAGAAGATGATGACTCGAATTCAATTTTAGATGCTTGGGACAAATTCTTGTTAACACCTTTTGAACAAATTAAATTGTATGACAAATATATCAATGGTCAGGCTGCTTTTGGTACTCATCAAGGAATTAAGGGGCTTGAATTTCAACGCGTTATGGTAATAATGGACGATAACGAAGCGAGAGGATTTATGTTTAGCTATGATAAGCTATTAGGGACTAAAGAAAAAACAGAAACAGACATAAGGAATGAACAAGAGGGAAAAGATACAGGAATAAATCGCACTAGAAGGCTATTTTATGTTACCTGTAGCCGAACACAAAAAAGCTTGGCAATTGTTTACTATTCTCCTAATCCTGAAAAAACTCGTAGCCAATTATTAGATGACCATTGGTTTGAGAGCAACGAGATAATATTATTTTCCGCCACTTAAAAGTGTGGTGGCTTTTTGAAAAGACGACGTTGGGGACGGGCGCGGATATGGTTTTAAAATATAAACGTCCCAATTGCGTGATGTGATAAAGGAAGGGTGGTGAAAATTGTGCCTATTAGTCAAAGAAGCCTTTTAGAAAAAGCTGCACGATTTCAAGAAACAATTCTTAAGGGGAAACAGATATTAGAGACTGGTGGGCTGAGAAAATCCGCTTTTTTATGTCATAGTCATAAAGATGACGAGCTTGTAAAAGGCTTACTTGCAGAGTTTCAGGAATCAGGGTTCGATCTTTATGTCGATTGGAAAGATCATACTATGCCTGATCCACCAAATGTTGAAACAGCCCAAAAAATCCAATCAAAAATTAAAGGCTGTGATTTATTTCTTTTTTTAGCTACTGCTAACTCAAAGGCTTCTCGATGGTGTCCTTGGGAAATAGGCTATGCCGATGCAAGTACTAGGCGTATTTATATAATACCTACAGCAGATAGCCAAGATTCTTATGGCAATGAATATCTAGAATTGTATCCAAAGATTGATGAAGGTGTTTATGAGGGGCGCAAAGGGCTTGCTATTTTCGAGGTAGGAAAAAGTAGCGGGCGCTGGCTGTCTGCAAGCAATTTATAGTAGGAGGTGAAATTATGAATATAGAAGTTTTGCATAAAGAAATTGATTTGATACAAGCCTGTATTACTCGAATGGCGAATAATTCTTTTTTATTAAAGGGGTGGGCAATTTCTATTATTGCCGTAGTTTTAGCATTAGCTGATAAGGCATCTAATCCAGCACTTTTAAGTACAGTATTGTTAATTCCGCTTTTAAGTTTTTGGTATTTAGATGCCTTTTTTCTAAGAACAGAAAGAATGTATAGAAAAATGTATGAATGGGTTTTAGAAAAGCGGAAAAATGATGACAGCGCTTTTCTTTATGATCTTAACCCGAATCGGTTTAAAGATGAAGTTGATTCAATTAAAGGGGTTATGATGTCCGTTACTTTAAAATATTTCTATGGAATTCCAGTTTTGTTAACTTTAGTTGTAATATTTGTTAGAATCGGCCAATTGATTTTTAATAAAGGAGCTTAACATGGCCAAACGTCAAGTATTCTATAGCTTCCATTTTGATAATGATGTAATGCGCACTCAGCAGGTCAGAAATATTGGGGTTATTGAAGGGAATAGGCCTGTATCTGCGAATGAATGGGAAACGGCGCGAAAGACACCAGGAGGTATTGAAAAGTGGATTGACGAAAATATGAAGTATAAATCCTGTATTATTGTTCTTGTCGGAACTGATACAGCTAGTCGCCCTTGGGTTAAATATGAAATTAGAAAGGCTTGGGAAGATGACAAAGGGGTATTCGGTATACATATTCATAATTTGAAGGATCCTAGATATTCAAGTGTGCCACCTTTATATGGTAAATGTAGACAAGGGCAGAATCCGTTTGATCAATTCACTTTTAAAAATGGTAAGAGTTTATCTAGTAAAGTAAAATGTTATAGCCCGAATTCATCTGATGCATATAACGATATTGCAAATAATATTGAGCAATGGATTGAAGAGGCTATCCAAATAAGGAACAATGCGTAATAAAAATGGTGACAATGACCATTTTGTCATAGAGCTCTTTGAAGAAGTAAAAGATATTTGGTTTTTCCGCTACTTAAAATTGCGGCGGTTTTTTGAAAAGACGTTGCTGGGCGGGGCGCGGCCCCCACCCCGCGCCCCGCCCAATCCATGGCTTTATCAAGTGTTTATCGGGAGAGGCGCAGTATGCCGCACCGCGAGTCTTTAATCGTTAAATGCGGCATAGCGGACGAACCTCTAAAAAATTTTGTTTTTAGCTTGTAAGAATGTGTCGGGTGAGGA
>JAQUMX010000004.1 GCA_028717885.1 Candidatus Omnitrophota bacterium | reverse complement strand
CTTTAGACGATGCCCGCGCAATGCAGAAACAGCTTTGGGTGAAATACTCGGATGCGATTAGTTACCTCAGGGTAGCCATTGACAGATATAAGGATGATTTCAAAAACATTTCGGTTAAGGCTTTGCCATTCTGTATCCTCGAAGGATACGAAAAATACCTCACTTATTACTACCAAAATAGTTATGACCCATATGAGTGGGATTATTATGTCCGGGTTGGCATTAAGCGCAATAAAGTGCTTCGCGATTTGGCGGCATTTGGCGGTATTTTCCTTTTTATGGATTTTTTACATTGCTTACGGATCGGGATTCATAAAAGCCTGCGCGAAAGTATTTATAGGGTAGAGGGGTTCAGGCATTGCGTAAAAAGCCCGGTTTGCAAAAAATGCAAATTTGATTTGATTTGCCCGGGTGCCTGGAAAATCTACGAAAAAAATTTTGGTTTAAGCGAGCTCAAGGCAATTGAGGGGAAGAAAGTTGAGTGTGTTGATTATCCGCTTTGGAGCAGATATGTTAAGGATGCGGTATACCCAGGCGGTTAAAAAAAATAGCTACTTTTTCCCTAAAACTATACTCTCTCAGGCATACAACAACGCAGCGTTTATCGCATTTCAGCATTTCCATTCTTTGTCTTTGTGCTTCTTTGGAAAACCAGATATCCCTAAGGCTTGCGTTTTTAATATTTCCTATCGAGGGGTAATAATAGCATAGTTTTACTTCACCGTTTGGAAAAATAACAGCTTTGCGGAATCCTGTCTTGCAGCCTTTTCTTTTCGGTAAAGCCTGCGGGTTTTTATAATACAATTTCAACATTTTTAAATCATGAAATGGGGTAGTGATTGGCAATCCGCTTTTTTTGGCCGCAGCCAGGAGATCAAGCTGTTTTTCTAATTCCGATAGGCCATCAATTTTCCAAAAAGGATTAGTCCCGATTGCATGCGGAGAATTGCCTTCGGGGTTGTTCGCATTGAGTTCTTCCCGTATTGCGCCGAAATCAATGCTTTTTACGCCTAGAGCTGCTGCCCATTCGGCAAAAGCCATTAAATCCCTATAGTTGTCCTTTGTAATTAGAGACATGAACCCTATCAGCGTATCGCATTTTATATTATTCTTATATTTTATAGCATCAATAATCCGTTGATGCAGGTTTTCTACGCCTTTATAATGATCATGCACTTTGGGGTCTTTGCTATTAAGGGAAAACACTATAAAATCAGGGTTTAGGGCGAAAATTTTTTCCCGGCCGGCCTTGTCAAAAAGTATGCCATTGGAATTGACAGTGGTATAGAATCCTTGTTCTTTTGCATATTTTAATATTTCGCAAAAATCTTTTTTAACAAAAGGCTCTCCGCCGGTAAAAATAATATGGCATGGTTGCACCCATTTTTTTGCATCGCTCAGGATTTTTATCCATTCCTCTGCAAGAAGTTCTTGCGGGTCAGCGGTATTTTTCCAATAGTCGCATGTAATGCAGCGGGAATTACAGATATGAGTTACGCGCAGGGTAATGTCTTGAGGAGGGTTAAAACAGCAATTAACCATTGCCCCGATTTTTATGGCCAATTCCTTATAAAGATTCGCAAAGGCATGTTTTATAAGTTTGATTATTTTCACAAGCAAATTATACCGTAAAAGTTGCCAATTGCAAAACCTTTCCTTAAAAATCTAATTGACTGGATGTTTATTTAATGTAAAATAGTTCTACTATTCCCCCTTAGCTCAGTCGGTAGAGCGAGTGGCTGTTAACCACCAGGTCCGAGGTTCGAGTCCTCGAGGGGGAGCCAAATCGACAAGCCCCGCTACTTAGGTAGCGGGGCTTTTTTGTTGAACTCCCCCGAGAGGCGCCGGACGCGGTCCGAGGTTCGAGTCTGCTGTAAGTAAAATTTATGTGAGATCCTGCCTCACTCCGCGTCTATTGCTTAGGAGGTGGAACAATGCTTAACTCAGAGTTGGTAGCCAGAATAGAAAGCAGGATTTTTCAGGTTAGGGGTAGGAGGGTTATGTTGGATAGTGACTTAGCCATGCTTTATGGCGTAGAAACAAAATATCTCACCCGTCAGGTAAAAAGAAACTTGAAAAGATTTCCGGAAGATTTTATGTTTAGGCTAACCCCGGAAGAATTTTTGAGGTGCCAAAAAGTCACCTCAAAAAGAGGCGGCAGAAGATACTTGCCCTATGCATTTACGGAAGAAGGTGTTGCTATGCTTTCCAGCGTTTTGAACAGTGGGCGTGCAATAATGGTCAATATCCATATCATGCGTGCTTTTGTAAATTTAAGGCGGATTAGTTTAACTTACGTAGGTCTAAAGCGCAAAATTGAAGGAATGGAGAAAAAATACGATGAGGAATTCAAAATCGTCTTTACCGCGTTTAAAAAACTCATAGAACCGCAACCAGGAAAAGAAAGAAAAATTACCGGGTTTACTGCTAAATAAGAATAGATTTTTGAGGAGCGCCCTCGAGGGGGAGCCAAATTGAAGGCCCAGACTTGGTCTGGGCCTTTTTGTTTCTGGCTCCCCCGAGAGGGGGCCAAGTGCCGGTATTCCCAAGGTTCGCCGCTAATATTTTTGTTAGATTTTACTACTTCCTGCGTCAGTTATAGTAGGCACCCGGCGTTTATGTCTAGCACCCGGCGCTGATTGGAATTGCGCCGGTGTTCTCTCGTGAGAAAATTACGCCGGTGTGTCCTTGTGGACAAGGAGGCTGGTAAAATGTCTAAAGAAATCGCCGTAGAAGTTATTGCTACAAGGATTATGGAAGTAAGAAATAAGAAGGTAATGCTGGATCGGGATTTGGCTAAGCTTTATGGGGTTAAGCCTAAGGCATTGAATCAAGCCGTAAAAAGGAATATCAAGCGTTTTCCCGATGATTTTATGTTCCAGTTATCCTGGGAAGAAGCAGAATGTTCAAGGTCACAATTTGTGACCTTGAAACAGGGCGCTAATATAAAGTATTTACCTTACGCTTTTACCGAGCAGGGCGTAGCTATGCTTTCAAGCGTCTTGAACAGCGAAAGAGCAATCCAGGTTAATATCCTGATTATGCGCGCGTTTACCAGGTTAAAAGAGATTCTTTTTACGCACAAGGAGCTGGCTGCTAAGATCGAGTCATTGGAAAAGAAATATGCTGAGCATGATCAGACTATTAGAGAAATATTTAGTATAATTAAGCAACTCCTTGAGCCTCAACCGCAAGAAGAAAGGAAAATTACCGGCTTCAGTGCTTTAAAGCGGACGTAGTCCTCAATTCTCTTCTTGCGCATAGCATTTCTAGTGGTAAAAATAAAGGCGCACCTTCTCGTTTAGTTTAAAAAACGCCTAGTATCCTCATATTTGAATCATTGTATCATCGAAAATATAGCACGCAAGGCAACTTGACTTTTTAATTTTCCACGATATAATATTTGCAAATATTTATCGTTTTAATGTTTAGCCGTTTCCTGCTTCATTTTAATTATTTTAACCACCCAGAAAGGGAGGGGGAGGATGTTATTCGGAATTAATATGCAAAAGGTAAGATTGTTGTTATTCGTTTTTTTGTTTATGCCATTAGCAGTTTATGCAATAGAAGCCCCTCTGCAGAATCAGGCAATAAATGATACACTTTTTGCCGAAGTAGCCTCGCCTGCGCAGCAGCAAGCCGTACAGGTGGAGACAAAAGAGGAAAATTTTATGGGTAAGCTTAGCGGTTTTACCCAATCATTCAAATCCCATGGCGGATATTTGGATTTAGGATTGCGCACCGGTTATATCTACGGCCAGAATTCCTATGACTTTAGCCAGCATACAAGTGAATTGGAGTTTCCTTTCCGCGCCTACTTAGGAGGCGGAAATATAAATCTTGGCTATAAGAGTATTTCCATGAATTCTGAATTCTGGGGGTCCATGCTTGATGACCCCAGCGCCGGTTGGCATACGAAAGATAAGGATTGGAACGGTAGCGGCCAGTTGTATTCAGATACTAAATCTTATTCCGATATGAATGCGGTTATCTGGGATGCAAATATGCGCTATAACTTTTTTGAACATTCTTTTGGCAAAAAGAAAGCCGCAGAAGATACAATAAAATCCACTAATATGAAATTAGGCCTATTATTAGGCTATCGCTATGAAAGGTTCGGGTATAAGGATTTCGGTTTGCTTCAAACTTGCGATAATGAAGGCAGCTATGGCGATGGCCAGGAAGTTTCCGAATACAAAATTAAATATCGTCTGCCATATTACGGCTTGGCTATGGATATGAGTAATGATAAATTCGGCGTATCACTTAATGCCAAATATGCTTTTAAGGCACACGCCGAAGATTACGACAACCATTTATTAAGAAACTTGCATTTTTACGGTGATTATAAAAAGAGCCCCAATGTTTTTATGGCTAGCATTGCGATGCACCGGAAGTTTAATAACAACTGGCAAATTAACCTTGGAGCGGATGCTACTCTCGTCAGAATTGACGGCGTTACCTATGAAGAGGACCATGACCCCAGCTGGGATACAACTCAAAATATAGATACCAAGCAGTTTATTTACTGGATGGGGGTAGGGTATCGGTTTTAAGTGGTTTTTATTGTTGTTTTTAGCCCCGCTGCTTCGGTAGCGGGGCTTTTTTGCGGTACACTTTTCCGATTGAATTGAAAAATGTCTTGTATTTTGGCCGAGCATTTTTGCGCCCGGTCTTTTTTATTGACAAATTTTCCTTAGGCGGATAAACTACAATCCATGCTTTTTAACTCTGTCCAATTTTTACTTTTTTTCCCCACAGTAGTATTCCTTTACTTTTTTCTTCCACACCGCTACCGCTGGTTCCTTTTATTATCCGCGAGCTGTTTTTTCTACATGGTTTTCATCCCGGTTTATATCCTGGTATTATTCACTACTATCGCTATCGACTATTTCGCCGGGATCTGGATTTACAGGTCACAGGGAAAAAAAAGGAAGATCTTTCTGGTTATTAGCATCTGTTCCACCTGTATTGTCCTGTTCATCTTCAAATATTTCGATTTTTTCATCTGGAATTTTACGGCTATAGCGCATTTCTTTGGATGGAACTATTCTTTAAAGCTCCTGCACATTATTTTGCCTATCGGGCTTTCTTTCCATACCTTTCAGAGTTTATCTTATGTGATCGAGGTTTATCGGGGCAAGCAGAAAGCGGAAACGAACTTCGGGATTTATTCTCTGTATGTAATGTTTTTCCCCCAGCTGGTAGCCGGGCCCATAGAAAGGCCGGGCCACCTTTTGCATCAATTCTATGAAGAGCACTATTTTGAATACCAAAGAGTTACCGACGGCCTGAAACTAATGGTGTGGGGATTTTTCAAAAAGGTAGTAATTGCCGACAGGTTGGCCGTTGTTGTGAATGCCGTTTACAATAATCCGCAAAATTATTCTCCTCTTTGGTTTATAATTGCTACGACTTTTTTCAGCATTCAGATTTATTGCGATTTTTCAGGTTATTCCGATATTGCTATCGGTTCGGCAAAAGTGATAGGGTTTGACCTGGTAAAGAATTTCAACCGGCCGTATTTCGCCAAATCCATCACCGAATTCTGGCAAAGATGGCATATTTCTCTTTCTACATGGTTTAGGGATTATCTTTATATACCGCTGGGCGGTAATCGGGTGAAGGCCTCAAGGCATTACTTTAATATCCTGGTTACATTTTTAGTAAGCGGCCTATGGCATGGAGCAAACTGGACGTTTGTAATTTGGGGCATGTTGCATGGGGCATATTATATTTTGGAATCTTTATTTAAGCCGTTTAAAGAGAGGATAGAAATTTTACTGCGTTTGGACCGGCTGCCTATTTTAAAAAAAATTACGGAAGCCGCAATTACTTTTAGCTTTGTCACCTTTGCCTGGATATTTTTCCGTGCAGAGAGCATGGAAAAGGCATTATATATAATTAAAACTAT
This sequence comes from Candidatus Omnitrophota bacterium, assembly GCA_028717885.1. Classification (GTDB taxonomy): domain Bacteria; phylum Omnitrophota; class Gorgyraeia; order Gygaellales; family Profunditerraquicolaceae; genus JAQUMX01. Next base: position 69,747 of record JAQUMX010000004.1, on the reverse strand, counting down.
TTTTAATAAAGCTATTATTGAAAAAGAAATTCTCTCTTTTTATATTCCCCTCTGGAAATTCCTATCAGGTTGGCCTAATCTTTCCTTAGGCCTTCTTATTATCGGTTCATTGATTACAGTAGAGCTTATACAAAGGAAAGGAAGTATACTGAAGATGGTTTCCAACAAGCCGGTTTGGGTTAGGTGGGCGCTGTATTATGCCCTCTTAATAGCCGTTATCTTTGGGGGAGCATTTAATAATTCGCAACAATTCATCTATTTTCAATTCTAAGGCATGGACTTAAAGAAATTTTTTAAAAAATTATCATTATTTTTAGCTTTACCGGTATTATTTTGTTTGGCTGTAATCCTGGTAGACCCATATAATTACTTTAATGTATCCAGGCTGTTTACAAATGAAACGAAAATCAATACCTCTGCCAAGATCGAACCTGCACTCTGGAGGATGATAGATTTTAAAAGGAACCCGGCGGAAAATATAATCTTAGGGGATTCACGCGCCCAAAATATTAATTGTTCGCTTGTAGAGGAATTAAGCGGGGAAGAATATTATAACCTTGGCTGTCAGGGGGGAGGGGTCCCGGAATTTATCGACCTTTTTTGGTACGCAGAAGGCCTCGTGCCGATTAAGAAAGTCTTCATTGTTATCAATTTCGATTCCTTTTCGAAATACATAACAGTAAGTAGGGTGCCGCAGGCAAAAATAATCCTTGGCAATCCGCTATTGTATTTAATTGACAGGCAGGTGATCAGGTCCGTCTACTACAATATTGACAGGCAGTTCTTTCGCCAGGATCTTGTTATGGACATGATTAAAATGACCAAGGAAAAGTTCTGGGATTTCAGGCTGAAAGAAAGAAGCGACACTTATAGCCATTACGCTTACCCTCAGGATTTTTATCTGAAACTCAAAAAAATATCCCTCTATTGCCGAGATCATTCGATTCCATTGGTTTTTGTGATTATGCCGACGCATGTAGAAGCACAGGAATTGATCGACAAATATAATTTAAGAGAAGAAGAGAGGCGGTTCAAAGAGGGTATCAGTGAATTGGGGTTAGTTTATGATTTTGACCAGAAGAATGCCCTTACGGAAAATAAGGACAATTTTTTAGACCCCGTACATGCCAATAAAAAAATTGTTGAATATGTGGTAAGAAATGTGTGGGGAGGCGTAAACAAAGATTAACTATATTCATAGTGCATATAATTATATGCACTATGAATATATTAATTAGTTCAGGAAAAGTTCCTTTTCTTCAGGGGAGAGCTCTCCGACGTAGAGCCAGAGGGCAACCTGCAGGCGTTCATCTATAATCTTGATAATCTTTCCGTTTTCCTGGATTTTCTGCCCCTTGGCAATATCCTTTACCGCGTTTAAATCCTTAAGAAGAAAATTTACCTGGTAAGGGGTTTTACCGGTAGTGTTCTGTACTTCAGTTGTTACGCGGAAATATTGCCTGGATAAGTCCTTTTTTTCATTGAAAAAGTTGTATTCTTCTACATTTGCCACTATTCCTCCGGTAGAGAAGTCCTTCCCGAAAATATCTTTTGCCATTTCCGAACGTTTCAGGTCAGTTGCTTGTTTAAATTGGTCTACCAGGGAGTTTACGTCTGGCGCTTGGGCCAGGCAGGGTAGAAGAGAAGCCAAAAGGAAAAACAGGCCTAAAAACAATCCTTTAAACATATTTTTCATTATGCCCTCCGGTTAGGTTTATATAGGAAATAGAATAATACCGAAGCAGGGGTTTGTAAAGGAATAATTATTGCCTGATTGAAAAAAACCATTTGACATTATATGCAATTTATATATAATAATATGCAAAAGATATATTTTAATATGCAAAATGAATATTTAATACCAGGCTGATGATAGACTTAAGCAAGAATACGGTTAAATTATTGAAGCTTTTTTACAGCCATCCGGATGATTCATTCTATATCCAGCAGATCGGCAGGCTCCTTAAAAAGAAGCCCGGCGTTTTTCAGCGCATGCTTTATAAGCTGGAAAAGCAGGGGGTATTAAAGAGCGAATACCAGGCGAACGCCAGGTTTTTCCGCACCAATAAAGAATACCCGATCTATAAAGAATTAAAGAGTATTCTTTCCAAAAGCAGCATCCTTTCTTTGGTTATCATCTTTTCCTTTGGTTTTTTAGCGCTTCGCAGCGGGTTTGCCGAAGAGGCTGCGGTAAACCCGAAAGTGCTATCTTCGCTCAAGGATGCAATCACAATCGCTTACAAAAATAATAAAGAGATCCAGATGCAGGGGCAGGCAATTAAAACCGCCCAGGCAAATATCCTGGGAGCGCGCAGCATCTTTCTGCCGGATGTGAATTTTAATACCAGTTACACGCATAATGGGGCAGTGGTGCCGGCTACCACAGCTGCCGCTGCCGCTTTAAAAAAAGATTACGGAGTATTTGTCGGATATAAGAATGATAACCAGACAGGGGTAACAATAGGCCAGACGATTTATAACGGCGGCGCCAATATTGCCAATTTAAGGCAGATGGAGGTTAATCTCAAGGAGCAGGAAGAGACCTTGCGTGCTACCAAGTTGAATGTGGAGCTGGAAACAAAGCGGCTCTATTACGGTTTACTCTTGGCTTATGAAACCAAGCGTATTGCCGAAGATTTGGTTGCCCAGGCAAAATCGCATTATGATAATGTGCGCAGGAAATTCGAGCAGGGCACTGCTTCTAAATTCGATGCCTTGCAGTCAAAGGTACAGATATCGCTGCTGGTGCCGGAGTTAATAAATGCCATTACTTCCATTGACCTGATCAAGGCAGAATTGAATAAGCTGCTCGGTTTGAAGGTGCAGGATGATATCGTCGTGCAGGATAAGCTTAGGCTTGTGCCGGTAGAAATCAAAGAAAGCGAATTCTTAAAAGAGGCTTTGCTCTATCGCCCGGAAATGGTTTTGCAGTCGCTTGGTATTGATATGAATAAATGGGCGGTAAAGTTTGCCAAAGCAGGATGGCTGCCGCAGATAAATGCCAGCGCGGATTATTATTATCGTTCTAATAATTGGTCGAACATGTTCAATAAGCGGCATAATAACTGGAATGTCGGGGTGGCGTTGAGTGTCCCGATATTCGATGGTTTTGCCACAAAAGCAAAAGTAGATGCTGCGCGGGCAAACCTGGCGCAGTCAATGATCAGCAAAGAAAATTACAGCGACCAAACCGCGGTAGACGTAAAGTCTTCATGTTTGGATTTGGTGCGCTCGCAATCCGTAATCGACGCGCAAAAAGATAACCTGGAGGATGCAAGGGAAGCGTTAAAAATTTCCGAAGTGCGTTACGATAATGGCATAGGTGTCAATCTTGATGTTTTGGATGCGCAGGTTTCCCTGGCGCAGGTTGAAGAAAACTTAGTGCAGGGCATTTATGATTACCTGATTGCCCAGGCGCAATTAGAGCGGGCAATGGGAAAGGAATGTCTAGAGGAGGTTAAGAGTGAAAAAAAAGGTTAAATTATTGGCAGTGATTTTATTGCTCGCAGTATCCGCCGCCCTGGCAGCAGCATTCATTATTTACAATAATAGCCGTAATCATAAGGCTATCAAGGTCTCCGGAACTATCGAAGGGGATGATGTACGGATCTCTTTCCGCGTGGACGGGCAGATCACTGACCTTTTGACCGATGAAGGCATGGTGATCAAGAAAGACGATATTGTCGCGCGGCTGAATAAGGATGAGCTAAGCAAAATCCAGGCGCAGGCAGACGCAGCTTTAAAATTAGCGCAATACCAGTATAAACTGGATTACGATGATTATCAGCGTGCGGAAAACCTGCTTAAAGCCGGAGCGATCTCCGTGCAGCAGAGGGATGCAGCGAAAACCAAAGCCGAAACCGATAAAGCCAATATCGACCAGCTCAGGGCTTCCTTAGAGTTGGCAAATACCAAGTTAGGCTGGACTGACCTCGCTTCTCCGCTTAATGGTTATGTTTTAGTGAAAAGCGCTTTGCCTGGCGAAGTAGTGCAATCCGGCGCGCCGGTTTTTACTGCCATAGACCTGAATAATATCTGGGTTACTGCCTATGTGAATGAAACCGATTTAGGAAAAGTAAAACTTGGGCAAAAGGCATACGTAGAGACCGACAGTTATAAAGGAAAAAAATATGACGGCTGGGTTTCCTTTCTTTCCGACCAGGCAGAATTTACCCCGAAATATATCCAGACTACCGAAGAGCGCGTGAAATATGTTTACCGTGTCAAAGTAAGAGTAGATAATTCCAGCCTTGAATTAAAACCCGGCATGCCGGCAGATGCTTACATTATCTTAAAATAAATGATTACCATAAAAACGCAAGGGTTGACGCGTAAATTCGGAAGCCTTACTGCCCTGGATGGGCTAAGCCTGGAGGTAGAAGAAGGGGAGATCTTTGGTTTAGTCGGCCCTGACGGCGCAGGAAAAACTACCACTATGCGGCTTTTAACCGGTATCCTTAATCCCACCCAGGGAGAGGCCTGGGTTTACGAAAAACACACGGTTAAAGAAGCGGAAAAGCTTAAAGAGCTGATTGCTTACATGTCGCAGCGCTTCGGCCTGTATGAAGAATTAACCGTTTTAGAGAATATAAATTTTTACGCTGATGTTTATGGAGTAGGAAAAGAAAAGCGGCAGGAGGCTATCGAGCGTTTACTGGGGTTTTCCGGGCTGCTTCCTTTTAAAGAGCGCTTTGCCGGGAAACTTTCCGGAGGGATGAAACAAAAATTAGGGCTGGCCTGCGCTTTAATCCATACTCCCCGGGTATTATTCCTTGATGAGCCCACTAATGGCGTAGACCCGGTTTCCCGCCGTGATTTCTGGAATATCCTTTACGACCTCTTAAAAGAAAAAGTGACGATTTTTTGCTCGACCTGTTATCTGGATGAAGCAGAGCGCTGCCGCAGGGTGGGGCTAATGCATAAGGGCAGGCTCTTGCGCTGCGATACTCCCGAAGCAATCAAAAAGGAATGTTCCGTAAAAACCTTGGAAGAAGCATTCGTTCAGATCATCAAAGAAACAGACAAAGCCAATTAAATGGATAATAGCGAATTAGCGGTCAGTGTCCGGGGCTTGGAAAAAAAATTCGGAGATTTTACCGCAGTCAATCACATTGATTTTGATGTGAAAAAAGGAGAAATCTTTGGGTTCTTAGGGCCGAATGGCGCGGGAAAATCTACTACCATCAGAATGCTCTGCGGGATTATTCCTCCTACTTCCGGAAAAGGCACTGTAGGCGGGTTCGATATTATTAAAGAACAGTATAAGATTAAGGAACATATCGGATACATGTCGCAGAAATTTTCGCTTTATAATGATTTGAGCATCGAAGAAAATATTAACTTCTATAGTGGCATATACAAGATCCCCAAAAAAGAAAAAAAAGAGCGTTTTAACGATATTATCCATACTGCCGGATTAGAAGGGATGGAGTCGCGGCTTACCGCAACCCTTGCCGGAGGATGGAAGCAGCGCCTGGCTTTAGGGTGCGCTTTAATCCATAAGCCGAATATTATTTTTCTTGATGAGCCGACTTCCGGAGTGGACCCTTTAACGCGCCGGAATTTCTGGGCGATCATCAAACAGTTATCATCTCAAGGGGTAACTATTTTTGTGACTACTCATTATATGGACGAGGCGGAAAATTGTAACCGTATGGTGTTGATTTATCACGGCACGATCATTGCAAAAGGCACACCATCTGAAATGAAGACTACCTGCATGAAAAACGATGTTTTGGAGATTACCCTGCCGGATTCGCAAAACTGGCTGGAAGCAATCAGCAAGTTAGAAGGAATCAAGGAAGCAGCGCTCTTCGGCTCGAATATCCACGCCGTAACTTTCGATACCGTAAAAGCTATTGCAGCGGTTAAAGCATTCTTAGAGCAGAATAAAGTTACGGGGTTTAACATCAATAAAATTCTTCCTTCGCTGGAAGACGTGTTTGTCTGTTCCATAGAAGAATATGACCGCGCAAATCCTAAAAAGAATTAAGGCAATTGCCTGGAAGGAATTCGTCCAGATCAGGCGCGACCCGCGCAGCCTCGGGCTAGCCTTAGGCATCCCGGTTTTTCTTTTATTGATTTTCGGTTACGGGCTTTCCTTGGATATCGATCATGTGCGTACCCTGGTTTGGAACCAGGATGCTTCATCGCAGCTTTCCCAGAATTTCCTGCTTAATTTCAGCAATTCGAAATATTTCAAAATCGTCGGCTACACCGATAATTACCGCGAGATCACGCATGCAATAGATAAAGGCGATGTGATGTTGGCGTTGATTATACCAAAAGATTTTTCCCATTTTTTAGAATCAGGGAAAACAGCGCCCCTGCAACTGATCGTAGACGGCAGTGACGCTAATACAGCGATGATTGCTATGGGTTATGTGCGTTCGGTAGTCGGCTCATATAATATTAATCTTGTGGCTTCGGCTTTAAAACAGGCAGGTAAAGCTCCGCTGCCGTCTTTCGACGCGCGGCCGAGAATTTGGTTTAATATGGGGTTAACCAGCACCTGGTTTATCGTCCCGGGAGTCATGGCAATGATCCTGATGATTATTGCGGCATTGCTCACCTCAATTTGCATTGCCCGCGAATGGGAGAGGGGCACTATGGAACAACTGATCTCTACTCCGGTAAAAGGCCCGGAACTGATCATCGGAAAGTTTATCCCCTATTTTGCCATTGGTTTTTTTGATTTAAGCATTGGATTGATCATGGCAAGGTTTTTGTTTAATGTCCCGTTCCGTGGCAGCTATATTTTGTTGTTTATCTTAAGCGCTTTTTTCTTAACCGGAGCGCTTTCCCAGGGAATATATATTTCCGTAGTTGCCCGTTCGCAATTAATGGCCAGCCAAATGGCAGCTTTGACCACTATGCTGCCGACATTGCTGCTTTCGGGGTTTATTTATCCGATTTTTAATATGCCTAAATTTGTCCAGGCGATTACTTATTTTATTCCGGCGCGCTATTATATCGTGGTATTAAGAGAATTGTTTTTAAAAGGCGGAGGAATACGTGTTCTCTGGGACGAAGCGGTATTTTTATTTATTTTTGCTATTTTAATGCTGGGCCTGGCAATGAAGAGATTCCATAAGCGGGTAGCCTAGTTAAAAAAAAGGGGAAAAACGTGTTTGAGCGCGCACTGGCAATCCTGGTAAAAGAATTTAAACAGATTTTCCGCGACCCCAGGATGAAAATGGTAATTTTTGTCACGCCTCTTTTTCAGATTATTCTTTTTGGCTATGCCGCGAACAGGGATATCACTTATGTTCCAACAGCAATCCTTGACCGAGACAATACCCTGGAGAGCCGCGAACTTTTGCGCAGGTTTACTTATTCGAAATACTTCATTCCCGAGCACTATATCTTTTCCGAAAACGAGCAGAATGAGTTATTGAACAAAGCGCTGGTTACGGTAGTGATTCATATTGACCGCGGCTTCGGAAGGGACCTTAATGCAGGAAAAGACGCGGAAATACAATTAGCTTATGATGGTTCGGATTCCAATACCGCGATGATTGTTATGGGTTATGCCAATACTATCGTCAGTACTTATACGTATGATATATTAATGCGAAGGGCGATGGAGCATGGGTTGCCGCGCGGTGTACCCAGCGTTGACCTGCGGGACCGCGCCTGGTTTAACGTTAACCTGATTACCCGCAATTATTATCTGCCGGGGGTTATCGCTACTATCGTGACGATGATGTCGCTTTTACTTACCGCGATGGCAATCGTAAAAGAAAAAGAAATCGGCACCATGGAGCAGCTGATTGTCAGTCCTATAAGCCCGATTGAGCTGATTGTGGGAAAATTGCTTCCTTTTGCGGTAATCGCTTTGGTGCAAATCATCCTGATTACGGCTTTAGGGATATTATGGTTCCATATACCTTTACGGGGGAATATTTTATTGCTCTTATTTTGTACCGGCATATATTTATTTACTACTTTAGGCATCGGTTTGTTCATCTCCACGATTTCCGCCACACAACAGGAAGCGATGATGTCGGTATTCCTTTATTATATGCCGACAGTGCTGCTTTCCGGGTTTGCTTATCCTATAGGCAATATGCCGCAGCTAATCCAATGGGCTACATTTTTTAACCCATTGCGTTATTTTATGGTGATTATCAGGAATATTTTCTTGAAGGGGGTTGGGCTGGATATCCTTTGGGACCAACTTCTGCCGTTATTTGTTATCGGTTTGATTGTAATTAATTTTAGCGCCCTGCGTTTCCGCAAAACCTTAGGGTAATTATTTTATTGATAAATCTGTTGCCAATTTGCTGATTCCCCGCTAAAATAATATTCATGACAAAAATCAGGTCATACTTCGAGAGTTTTCAGTTTAAAGTAACTCTGGCGCTGGTGGCATCGATGCTCTTTGTCGGCGGCATGAGCAATTTCCTGATTTATAAAGTTTCCCTGGATTCCCAGTTCAACCAATTAAGGGATAAAATCAAGATTGTCGCGCGCACTGCCGCGTTATTGGTAGACGGCGATGTGCTCGCCCGCGTGCCTTTGAACCATGAAGGAGCTGCTAGCGATGCCTACAAGATTGTGTTAGAGAGGTTGCGGCGAATCAAAAAAGCAAACCGCCAGATCCGTTTTATCTATACTTTGGCAAAAACCAGCCAGGATGGGGTTTTGCAGTTTGTGGTTGATGCTGACCCTTTGATCATCGGCCGCGGAAAAGACAAATTAAGCGCTTTGCCGGGAGATAGGTACGATGCTACGCGTTTTCCGGAAATGCTTAGCGGTTTCGAGGGCCCGTCTTCCGATACAAAGCTGGAAGTCGACCAGTGGGGGGCTACGCTTTCCGGTTATGCGCCGATAGTTGATAATGATGGTAAAACCATTGCGATCTTAGGCGCGGATATCGCAGCTACCGATGTTTATAAGGCGCAGAATGAAATTTTAAGGCGCGCACTTTTTGTATTGATTATCGGGATTATCCTTTCTGTGCTCTTAGGGGTCGTATTTTCCAGAAGGATCACCAAGCCGATCGAAAAAATCGTTGCCGGTACGCGCAGTATTGCCTCGGGAAATTTGAATTACCAGGTAGAGGTTGCGGGTAATGATGAGATCAGCGAATTAGGCAGGAATTTTAACCGCATGGCGCGTTCACTTTATAAGGCCAGAAGGCGGATGCAGAATTACGTTTACCGGGTAATCCAGTCGTTGATCAGGATTATCGAAGCCAAGGATTCTTATACGCGGGGCCATTCTGAGCGGGTTGCGGAGTATGCGCTGAAAATCGGCCAGAGATGGGGGCTCTCCCCGGAAAAAATGGAATTGCTGCATGAAACCGCGGTGTTGCATGATATCGGTAAATTAGGCATCCAGGAAAATGTCTTGAATAAAAAAGAAAAACTTACCCCGGAAGAGTGGGAGTTGATAAAGAAGCACCCGGTGATCGGAGAGGACATTTTACGGCCGATTATGATTAACCCGGAGATGTTGGCGATAGTCAGGGGCCATCATGAGCGTTTTGACGGCACCGGCTATCCCGATAAGCTCAGCGGTAACAATATCCATCTTTTTGCGCAAATCCTTTCGATCATCGATTCTTATGACGCGATGACCTCGGTGCGCGCTTACCGCCCGGCACTCAGCAAAGAACAGGCAATCGAAGAATTGAAGCGCAGTAAAGGCACGCAGTTTAACCCGCGTATCGTGGATGTCTTCGTTAAGATTTTAGAAGAAGAGAAATAACCTTCCTATGCAAAAAATCGATTATAAAAAAGAATTGAACCCTGCTCAATTGGAGGCTGTACAATCCAGCGAAGGGGCGTATTTGGTAATTGCCGGAGCAGGCAGCGGCAAAACCCGCACTTTGGTTTTTCGGGTAGCGCACTTAGTAGAAAAGGGTGTGGCTCCGGAAGAGATTTTATTGCTCACTTTTACCCGTAAGGCGGCAGAGGAGATGCTGCGCCGGGCATCATTATTATTGGATGAGCGCTGCCGGAAAGTAAGCGGCGGCACATTCCATTCTTTTGCCAACTATACTTTAAGGAAGTATGCGCAAGTGCTGGGGCTGAAGAATAATTTCTCTATTCTCGATGAGAGCGATGCGGAGGATACGGTTAATTTGGTGCGCACGCAATTAGGCTTTAACAAAACCGACAAGCGTTTTCCCAGGAAGAAAGCAATCCTCGAGGTGATTTCCAAAAGCATCAATAAATCCGAAGATTTGGGAACAGTGCTTTACGAAGAATACCCGCAGTTTATCGAATGGGAAGAAGAGATCAAGAAAATCCGGGATGAATACGTTAAGTTTAAGCGTGCAAAATCCCTGCTGGATTACGATGACCTGCTGGTTTTTTTAAGGGACCTGCTTACACAACACGAGCATATCCGTTTGTCACTGGCAAAAAAGTATAAATACATCATGGTGGATGAATACCAGGATACCAATAAATTACAGGCGCACATTACCTGCCTTTTATCTTCCGTGCACGGCAATATCATGGTGGTAGGCGATGATTCGCAAAGCATTTATTCTTTCCGGGGGGCAAATTTTAAAAATATCATCGATTTCCCCAAGATTTTTAAAGATGCCAGGGTTATTACCCTGGAAGAAAATTACCGCTCCACTCAGCCGATCCTGAATTTAGCGAATGAAGTTATCTATGCCGCCAAAGAAAAATTCGAAAAAACGCTTTTTACCAAAAGGAACAGCGAGAACCTGCCGGTTTTTGTGGATGCTCCAGATGAGCATGCACAGTCGCGTTATATCGCGGACAGGATCCTGGAGTTAAGGGAGGAAGGCGCAGAGCTAAGCGACATTGCCGTGCTTTTTCGTTCTTCCTGGCATTCGAATGACCTGGAAATCGAGCTTGCCAGCCGTAATATCCCGTTTGTAAAATACGGAGGGCAAAAATTCGTGGAAGCAGCGCACATTAAAGATGTGTTAGGATTTTTGCGCATTAAACAGAACCTTTTCGATGAGGTGAGCTGGTACCGCGAGCTTTTATTGATGCGCGGGATTGGCCCAAAGACCGCGGCAATCGTGATCAATGAAATTATCAAGAATAAAAAAGGGCTGAACCTGGAAAATAAGCGCGCAGCGCAATCGGAAGATTTAAAGAAATTTTTCGAACTGTTCCAGAAAACCCGGGGGGAGGAATTTTCTCCTGCCGAATTGATCGATGCATTCCTAGAATATTACCAGCCGTTATTAAAAGAAAAGTACGATGATTTCCATAAGCGGGTCAATGATCTTGATTCTTTGCAAAGGATTGCTTCCCGCTATGATTCGTTAGAGGATTTTCTTTCCGATATGGCGCTGGAGCCTCCGGAGAGGAACATTATCGAACCGGGCAAGCGCGATAAGGATGATATGCGGCTGACACTTTCTACTATACATTCTGCCAAGGGCCTGGAATGGAAAGCGGTTTTTATTATTTACGCCGCAGAAGGGCATATCCCTTCGTATTTATCGCTAGAAAGCGATGAAGAACTGGAAGAAGAGCGCAGGTTATTTTATGTGGCAATTACCCGGGCAAAGGACGAGCTTTATTTTTTAAAGCCGCACCTGGACCGTTCGCCCAAAGGGGTTTTTGATGAAGGAGGAATGGTCTTTACCCGGATGACCCGTTTTCTGGACCGCCAGGACATTTTAGATACCTTGCTGGCCACGGAAAATCTATCCGGGGATTTTGCAGATACTGATTTGGAAGATTTTACAGGGAGCCAGGCTTCTTCAGAAGAGAATAAAAAATTCTTGGATACCATCAAAGAATATTTTGATTAAAATCAAAAATTAAGGTGTGCTTTTAAAAATTTAAATCTTGACAAAGAAAAAAAGCCTAATATAATTACTTACAATGATTGACTTTAAGAGATTTTTTATTCTTTGCGCAATTGTAATCATTTTTGCTGGTACCTGTCAGGCAGAAGAAGCAATTACAGAAACAACAAAAGAAACGGCTGCAGTAGAACCGGCGCAAGAGAAACCGCACTCCCTTAAGGGGATAGAGTTCCTTACGGGTTTTGGCGTTGCAAGAATCCGTGAAAAAGGCTCTTATCATGTTACTCCTTTCCTGATAGACCTCGATTTTGACCTTAAACCGCTCACCAAAAAGATCGGGATTAACCCCTCCATTATGATCCAGGGTATAATTGAGCCTTTTGCAAGCTATGTTTCGGAGCCGGATAATAATGCAGAAATCGGAAATAACTTCCTGATCAAGATTGGTTTTCTTCCCGAATCTTCCAAGGTCCAGCCTTATTTCAAAGGTGGGGTTGGCGTAGTTTATATTACACAGCATACGAGAGAGCAGGGTACGCAATTCAACTTCAATGAATACGCGGGTATCGGCATGCATTATTTTTTTAAGAAGAACATCGCCCTTACCGCGGAATTCCGTTGGCGCCACCTTTCCAATGCCGGAATAGATAGCCCGAATTCCGGTATCAATACCAATTACGGGATTTGCGGAATTTCCTACCTTTTTTAAGCAAAATTAAATTTTGAAAAGTTAAGCCCTGAAAGATTATTAAGAAAATTTCTTGTATTGTAAGTTTTTGTGGTATAATAAGTAAACACAAAAAGGCTAAAAAGAAATGGCTCTAGAAAAAAACACTGAAATAAGGTTGTCCGAGGTTTTGAAAGAAAAGTTTATTGAGTTGGGCCTGCAGGGAAAAACCAAGAAAGAAATTCTTGTTGAGTTAGTGGATTTGATCGGCCGGTCAAAAAAGCTCAAAAACAAGAAGATGTTTTTGGCCGCACTGATGAAAAGAGAAGCGCTTGGTTCAACGGGGATTGGCAGCGGAGTAGCTATCCCGCATGCCAAGTCGGACGCCACGAAAAGTTTTATCCTTGCGTTTGGACGTAAGCAAGAAGGAATAGATTTCGGCGCGCTGGACGGGGAGAGGACATATTTGTTTTTCGTGCTGGCATCCCCGGAAAAAGAAGTGGGCGCGCATTTGAAAATTCTCGCAGAGATTTCCCGGCTGGTCAAAGATAAATATACGGTTGAACTGTTGAAGAAAGCTAAAGACAAGAAAGAAATCCTGAAAATAATTTCTTTGGTCCCAAAAGCCCTTTAGGGCATTAGCGCATGTTGCCGTCTGCTCAGGTCCGTGAAGTAACAATGCAGGATTATCTGAAGATAATCCAGAAAAGGTTTTGGGTTATCTTTGCGTTCTTTTTTGTGCTGGTAGGAACGGTTACTGTTTTTACCATGCGTATGATCCCGATCTACCGGGCTACCACCAGTATCCTGATAGAAAGGACCCCGCCAAAAATAGTTTCCATAGAAGAGGTTTACCAATCAGGTATCGCTGATAAAGAATATTATCAGACGCAGTACAAAATCCTTACCAGCCGCACGCTCGTAAAAAAAACAGTTGATGAGTTAAGATTAGGCCAGGATGAAGAATTCCAGAAAGCAGGCGATATTGTCAGTGCTTTCATAAGGAAACTTTTTGTTGAGCCAGTAAAAGAAAGCCGTTTAGTGAATGTGAGCTTTAATAGTTACGATCCGGTGAAAGCCGCGAAGATCGTGAATACCTTTGCCCGCCTTTATATCCAGCAGGACTTAGAAAATAAATCGTCTACTTCGCGCCAGGCCGTAGGCTGGCTCGAAGAACAGTTGGTGGGTATCAAGAAGAAACTGGAGAACGCGGAAGGTAAGCTAAACAGCTATATCCAGGAAAATAAAATCGTTTCAATCCCTACAATGCAGGAGCAAAGCGAGAGCCTCTTAGAAACATTGAAAAAAGACCAGGCCAGGGTTGAGACGGAGATACAAGAATCGTCTAAGCGTTATAAAGAAAGACACCCGAAAATGATCGGGCTTTATTCCGAGTTAAAATCAATAAAAGATAAAATTAATATTGAAACTAACCGTTTACTCAGTTTAAATCAGAAAATGGGAGAATACAATATCCTAAAGCGTGAAGTGGAATCGAATAAAGAGCTTTATGAATCCCTGCTTAAACGCGCAAAAGAAACCAGTGTTTCGGAGGAATTACAGACTTCTAATATCAGGATTGTTGATCCCGCGGAAGTTCCTAAGCAGCCTCTGGGGCCTAATAAGCCGCGCAATATAATCTCAGCGGCTATTTTAGGGCTTTTGGGAGGTTTTTGTATCGCAATACTGCTTGAATACATCGATTCCACAATCAAGACCTCAGAAGATGTCGAGCTCTATGTAAAGCTTCCTTTTTTGGGTTATGTGCCTTCTTTTAAGAAGGAGGTGTCTTCGGATAGGAGCGCAGACCTGATCTGCTATTCGCAGCAGGCTACTACTATTGCAGAAGCATTCCGCAGTATCCGTACTTCTATAATCTTTTCTTCGCCGGAAGACCGGCCGCTAAAAGTCATCCTGGTTACCAGCACTTTCCCCGAAGAGGGTAAAACCACAAATTCGATAAATTTGGCGATTGTTTTTGCGCAAAAGAATGAGCAGGTAGTGATTGTGGAAGGGGATATGCGTAAACACCGCATAGCAAAATCCTTTGATTTGGATAATAAAGAGGGCTTAAGCAGCTATCTTACGGGGACGGCAACGTTAGAGAGGGTAATCAAAAAAACGCCCATACCCAACCTGTACTTGATACCTTCCGGGCCGACACCGCCTAACCCGGCGGAACTTTTAACTTCCGTAAAGACAAAAGAATTATTTGAAGGCTTAAAGATAAAATTCGACCGGATTATTGTGGACGCGCCTCCGGTAATGACAGTGGCAGATGCTTCGATCCTGGCAAATATGTGCGAAGGCGTTGTTGAGATCATCCGCGCCGGCAGGATAAACCTGGACCACGTCTTGCATGGCAAACAACGGTTACTTGAAGCCAAAGCGAAAATTTTAGGGGTAATCTTAAATGACGTTGAGGTAAAGAAAAAAGATTCATACTATTATTATCATTATTATTATAGGAACGAGGGCAATAAAGAAGGGTAAAAAGTTTTTTATTGTGTATGCAATTATCTGGAGAAAATATCTGCGCTTATATAATCGAAGGATTGGTATATTCTTTGTTGATTTTTGCACCCTTTGCCTTCGGTAGCGTAGAAATCTCATCTGTAACATTCTTGGAATCCTTAAGTTTCGTTATCCTTTTTGTTTGGTTGCTAAAGTCTTTATTCTGCGAAGAGCTATGCATCGTAAAGGCATCTTTCTGGCTGCCAGTTATCCTTTTTATCTGTTTGGTTATTTTTCAGCTGGTATCTTTGCCAAAGCACCTTCTGGGGGCTTTATCCCCTAAACATCTCTATATTTATAGCAACTTCGTGCCATCGGAAGTTATCTCCAGGGTACAATACTGTATTACGGCTTACAGGAATGCAACCGTCTTAAAACTTTTGGAACTGTTAAGTTATATATCGGTTTTTTTTGTTTTAGTCAATAACCTGGAATCGAAAAAACAAATAAAGCGCCTGGTAATTTTTATTGTTTCTCTCGGGTTTTTGGTCGCTATCATCGGAATAGCAAGAAATTTTGCCTATCCTTTTATTAACCGTAACCATTATGCCGGTTACCTGGAAATGGTCTTGTTCTTAGGGATAGGATTATTGCTGACCGATATGGATAGGCAAAAAAGGATCGTTTTTTCTTTTATGGCGATAATTATGACCTTGGGGATATTTTTATCCCTTTCCCGCGCGGGTTTTTTTAGTTTTTTAATTGCCTTGGCCACAATGTTCTATTTATTGCAATTACGTAAAACGATCCAGAAAAGGTCAATATTGGTCTTTAGTTTATTTATCTTTGCTTTGATGTTTTTGTTTTTTGCCGGGGCTGGGCCGTTTTGGGAAAGAATGCTGAGTATGGCCAGGTCCGAATCGATTACTGCGGAAACGCGCTGGTTTATCTGGAAAGATACGTTAAAAATAATCTCTGATTTTCCAGTATTTGGGTCCGGCTTAGGCACCTTTCATAATATTTATCCGATGTATAAGACCATTGCCAGCCAAGCCGTTTTTTCGCAGGCCCATAGCGATGTTTTACAGTTAGTTTCGGAGACCGGATTCTTAGGGGTGGGAATAGCTTTTTTATTCCTTTGTTTATTTTTTAAGGATATTTTTCCGGCTTGGTTTTCCCGCCACCATCCATTTTTTAAAGGTATTGCCTTGGGTGGAATTTGCTCTATAATTTCGATCTTGGCACACAGTTTTTTTGATTTTAATCTACAAATTCCGGCAAATGCGCTGCTCTTTACTATCGTGATGGCTGTTACTTATAAATGTGTTTTTTTGAAGGATAGGACAAATGAAATTAACCAGGCAAATAGCAATATATAATTTCATATTCTTCGCACTTTGTATTTTTTTTCTCCAGTATTTCCTCTGGCAGAAGTATGCCGCCGCACGAATTTATGAAAAGAATAAAAAAGTGGATATTGCGAACGGACTTGGGCTGATAAAGGAAGAAGTGATGAATTCCTTAAGATCTGCCGTGAGGCTAAATCCCTTGGTTTCGGAATACCAATTTAAGTTAGCACAGGTGTTTCTAAGCCAAAATGATTTTGTCTTGGCGAAAAAGAAGGCTGTTGATGCTTTGTTGCTGGAGCCTACTAATTATTTTTATCATTTGGAACTAGCCAATATTTTAGCTTCAATGAATGAAACTGCCCCGGCTGAAACAGAGTTCTTAAAGGCGCTTAATTTAGGGCCTATGAGTTTCTTGACCCATTATGAATTAGCAAAGTTTTACTCTCTGCGTACCGAAAGCTTTGGCCGGCAACGGGCGCGTGCGGAGTTTAAAAAAGCGATATCTTTATGGGAAAAGGGTGTGGGGGTAGATATTTTTGAGGAAATTTTTTCTCTATACCGCGGTGACTATGTTTTCTTGGCGGGGATCGTCCCGAATAACGCTAATTTGCGGTTCTCTTTCGCACAGTTCCTGCGGGGAAAGAAGAAATATCCGGAAAGTATACGGGAATATAAAAAATCTATTATCCTTGCGCGTAAGGAAAATGACAAGAATACACAGGCTGAAGCTTACAATTGGATCGGGGTAATATACTCGTTTGAGAAAAAACAATTTAGCGAGGCGCTGCCATATTTCGAGCAAGCAGTGCAATTATCGCCCCGTAACGCTGTTTTTGCGCACAACCTCGGAGACTGTTATTTCAGGCTTAAGCAGTATGGGCAGGCAAGCGAATCTTTTGAAACGGCCTTAGCGATTGACCCTACTCGCAGCATAGAGATGCTCTGTTTGGGCTATTCTTATGAAATGCTGGGTTTAAAAGACAAAGCAAAATTTTTCTTTGAGGAAGCTATCAGGTCTGCTTCGGGGGATGAAGCGGAAACCATAAAGAAGGAAGCAAGAGCGAGATTAAATAAAATATAATAATATGAGCGTCCATCTTCAAGAAAAATCCGGTATGCGTAGAATTTGTTCTGAAAGAGACAGCCTTTCTGTGAGTGCCGGAGAGATTTGGTCCTATCGCGAATTGCTTCTTTTTCTGATCTTGAGAGACCTGAAAATTAAGTACCGGCAAACCTTAATCGGTGTCAGCTGGGTAATTATTCAGCCGTTCCTTTCCTCTCTGATATTCAGCGTTATATTCGGCCGTTTTCTCGGGCTGGGTTCTTCCGGGAGCCACCCTTATTTAGTTATTGTTTTGTGTGCATTCCTGCCCTGGAACTTATTTGCGAATAGCACCTCAATGTCCGTAGATAGTTTAGTGATGAGCCGGGACCTGGTGACAAAAGTTTATTTTCCCAGGATTATCCTGCCCACCTACATTATTTTAAAAAACCTGATAGATTTTTGTATTACAACGGCGTTTTTTGTAGTTATTCTATTTATTTACAACATAAGAATCAGCCCCGGAATTGTTTATCTTCCGCTGTTCCTGTTGTTAGGAATAATTTTGGCCATGGGGGTAAGTTTCTGGTTATCTGCCTTGAATGTCAGATACCGGGATATCCGTAATGCCGTTCCTTTTCTGATTCAAATCTGGTTTTATTGTTCGCCGGTAGCTTATACGGCAAAAATCATCCCTGCACATTGGAAATTCTTGTATTATCTTAACCCCATGGCAGTGATTATCGATGGTTTTCGCTGGAGTTTCTTAGGTACACCATTGATCTTTACGGATAGTTTTCCGCTGGCGTTCATAATTTTATTTCTTATATTCCTCGGCGGGTTACTTTATTTTTTAAAAACAGAAGATTCGTTTGCGGATATAGTTTAGGAGGGGATCTTAAAACCATATGGGACAGTTGGCGGTTGTAGCCGAGAATCTTGGGAAGGAATATAATCTTCGTAAGTATACCGAAAATAGCCCGTTAAACATAAAGGAGAGTTTATCGAGATTGTTTTTAAAGCCTATAAACCGGCGGCCTTCTGCCTATGGGCAGGGCACAGGCATGGTGAGGGCTCTGGATAATGTCTCTTTCGAGATAAAACAGGGTGAAGTTGTAGGGATAATTGGGCGCAATGGCGCCGGCAAGACCACACTTTTTAAAATTATGTCAAAGATCACCAAGCCGACTTCCGGATGTGTCAGGGTGCACGGCCGGGTCGGCTCTTTATTGGAAGTGGGCACAGGGTTTCATCCCGATTTAACAGGCCGGGAAAATATTTATTTTAATGGCATAATTTTGGGGATGAAGCACAGAGAAATCAGCCGTAGATTTGAGGAAATAGTGGAATTTTCCGGGATAGGCGAATTTTTGGATACCCCAATTAAATTCTATTCAAATGGCATGTATGTGCGCTTGGCATTTGCTGTCGCGGCTCACTTGGATACGGATATCCTCTTGATCGATGAGATATTAAGCGTTGGCGATACTCGTTTTCAGAAAAAATGCTTCGAAAAGATAGGGGAGGAGATTAAGAAGGAAAGGACTGTATTGTTTATCAGCCATAACATGTCGGTGATCAATGCGCTTTGTTCACGCGCGATATTATTAGACAAAGGGAGGATCCTGGCAGAAGGCAATAAGGAAGCGGTAATTAATGAATATATTAACCGCATCTACCAGCTTATGGAGACCGACTTAGGCAGCCGTTCTGATCGTTCCGGCAGCGGGGTAATGAAATTTGTAAACTATCACCTCGAAAATGCACAAGGGCAAAGCGTAAAGGCTTTTCGAAGCGGGGAGGAGGCGGTGATAGCCGTAGAGTATGTTTCTCATCCGCATGAAAGATTGCAAAATGTATCGGTTTCTTTTGTGCTTAATGATTTTTTGGGTAATAATATTACTGATTTGGCTAACCGGGTTTCTGGGGAAATCTGGCCGCAGGCCCCATCGCGGGGAATAGTAAGGTGCAGGATAAAGAAATTGCCGCTTGTGCCCGGCAGCTATACTTTTAACGTTTTTTGCCGGGTGGAAGGGGTAATTTCGGATATGCTTCATGATGCCGGAAAATTCGATGTGGAAGTGGGTTCATTTTTTGCGAATAGCAAATTGCCGGATTCCGGAGTTGGAGTGATGCTTATGGACCATGAATGGACGGTTACCGAGGTTAATTCATAATAATGATTGAAACACGCAGGAAGAATCTTAACCTTATTTTTAGTATTATTGCCGCGTTGTTTATTGCTTTTGTCTGGGTATCTTATGCCAGAAGCTTACGTTTTGCGTTATTCGGTTTTTTTATAGCGGTTTTGGTTTTATTGTATTCAAAGGAAATTTTCTTTCTCTATTTGTTTATCGCTTTCTTCTGGTTCCCGCGGTATCTGCAGCTGGGGCCGCTGCAAGACCTCTTGCATGATGCATCATTAGTTGAAGTTGGGCTCTATGCAGGTTTTATCGGTTGGTTAGTTAAAGCTTTGCTGTCGGTCCGTTCCAAAGAAGATCTGCGCTACATTGTAACGGTTCCTCTTTTTTTGCCTTTATTTTTATTTTTTCTGGGAGGAATGGCTGCATTTCTCTTAGGGTCCGGGCAGCCGGCAGGAAGGGAGCTTGCCTACGATTTAGTCAGGGAGAATTGTTTTTACGGCCTCATCACGTATTTTCTTTGTTCGAAACTTATAAAAAATAAATCACATTTGAATAATTGCATTATTGCGATGATTATCGGAGGCTGCGTATTAGGGAGCCGTTATTGGTATATTTTTAAGTATAGCCCGGATATGCTCAATGATTCCGTGGAGACTTTAAGGCTGGGGGGCAAGATTGAATTTGCGAATAACATATTTGCTGTCCATGCTTTGGCGCTGGCTGATTATTTAAGCAGTTTGATCGTTCTATCGTTTTCCTTGTTCCTGTTAAGCCCTTCGCGTTTTAAAAGGTATATTGGGCTAGGTGCGTTATGCGCGCTTTCCTATCTTTTGGTCTTGACAGGAAGCCGTAGTTGTTGGTTTGGTGCAATTTTAGGCTTGGTAGCTGTTTTTATCCTGACTATAAGATATTCCAGGCCGCATTTATTAAGGGTTACTTTTGCAATTCTGCTTTTTGCCATCGGGTGTTTATTTATAGTTAATGCCGATTTTTTAGGGGTGGAATTATGGAGAAGAATCGAATCCCTGAAAAATGTTTCTCAAGATATAAGCTTACTTGATCGTTTTGTTATCTGGAAATCTGCTGCGGTGGAGGTTTTTTCAAATCCTATGGGAATAGGCTTTGAAGAGTATTATAAATTTGGCTCTCTTTTTACTACGGCGCACAATATTTATTTGTCGATCGGCCTGGCACAGGGGCTCATTGGCCTGTTTGGTTTTCTCTGGTTTGTTTTTACATGGTTCAAGAAAATCTTTGCGCCTCTAAAGAAGAGAGTTTCGATGGACTTGCCATCCCATATCGGTATTATTGGCGCCACGATCGCTTTTTTATTTAACGGGGTATTCGATTCTTATAACCTGTTTTTTTTAAATATCAGCCAGATGTGGATAATATTCGGCGTCGGTGTTTTTCTTTTCAAGAAAAACGAGGCTTAGTGTTCCATGGCTCATAGTATCAAAATTTCCATCGTCACCCCGTCTTTTAACCAGGCGCAGTATCTGGAAGAGGCCATATGTTCGGTTCTCTCCCAGTCTTATCCTAATCTTGAATATATTGTCGTTGAAGATTGTTCTACAGATAACAGCCGGGAGATTATAAGTAAGTACGGCCACCGGATTAGTTTTTTGGCTAATGAAAAAAATATGGGGTTGGGATTTACTTTGAATAAAGGTTTTCAATCTTCCTGCGGTGAGATTATGGGGTGGCTTAATGCAGATGATTTATATTTCCCCTGGACTTTAGCCACGATATCCGCAATTTTTACTAAATATCCGCATGTAGAATGGTTGACTACGGAAACCCCGACTGTGGTTGGCTCAAGCGGAAAGGATTTTAAGCAGAGAGTATTTTTGAACCTTGGGAAAAAAGCCTATAAAGACGGCCTCTATCTGCCGGATAGCGGAAATTGCATTACGCAGGAATCAACTTTTTGGCGGCGTTCATTATGGGAAAAAACGGGAGGATATATCGATAAGGATTTTTTGAATGTCCCTGATTTTGAGCTTTGGTCAAGGTTTTGGGAAGCAGCCGATCTTTATAGCGTGCCTGTACCCTTAGGGATTTTTCGTTGGCATGCCAACCAGAAGTCAAGCCGGATCTTTGGTGCCTGTTGTGAACAAGCGATGGCAGTATGGCGCAAACACAACGGTAATTTCCCTCCTAGGATTATACGCCTTGTCCAATCTATTAAGATCAGGGTCCCGGTTTTTAACACAATTGCCTTATTAAGAAATAAAAAAAGGATAATCGACTATAGCCATGGGGCCATCAAATGGTATTCGCTAATGTTTAACTTAAGAAGAATGGCCGGTTTATTGAGGGGTTTAAGAAAAAAAGTTTTCCAACTATGACGCCGGAAAAAAAAGATTTATTGTTTTTTGATTGGGCGGTAATTGACGATTGTAACCTTAATTGTAGTTACTGTGTCAACAAGGGGGAATATTCGCAGAAAGAACGGACTAAAATAAGCTATTCTCCCGGGCGCGAAATTGAGATCGCAAGGAAAATCGCCGAAATAAGCCAATTCGCTAAGAAAGTTATAGTAGTCTTTTCCGGAGGGGAACCTCTGCTGGCCAGGAATATCGTTGAAGTTATCGAAATATTGAGTGCAGTACCCAATATCGAAACCAGGCTGATTACCAACCTTATTTCCATAGACAGGATAATGGACCATGTGCCGAAGCTGTCACAAATCGTGGCCAGTTTGCATATCAAGTATAGGAGCGATGCCGATGTTGAATTTTTAATTTCGAGGATAAATAAACTTAAAAATATTACTGCGTTATCGCTGGCGCAGGTAGATTATGGCCTATCTATCGCTGACAGAAAGAGGCTATGCGAAATCGAGAGCAAAACAGGCCAAAGAATATTCTTTCAAAGTTACATACCTCCCTGGACCGTAACCGGAAAAATCAGTAAAGAAAAAGAAGTTGAAGCTGCAAGAAATTTTGTAACAAGTTTAGGGAAAAGATGCGCATTGGGGTATTTTTATTACATCATTCTTGCGGATGCCTCTTTCTATTACGGCCTTTGGTGCAATAGCCGTTACGATAAACCCAGGTTAAAAATGGGGAATTTCCTGGATGGTTTTTCGGTGAATAAAGATAAATTTTTTCCTCCGGGAATGGAAAAATGCCCATACTTATATTGCGGCTGTAATTATAATACTATTTATGAATACGGTACTTATCGTTCTGCCTGCAAACAATTAGGATATAAAGACGAGGAGATATTTAAACCACAGAATATATCATTCGTTGGCAGGCTAAGGTTATTGAGGGCAATGTTGTTGTCCAAAGGTTTAGGGTTTTTAAGAAGATAAAGGATTTTAATGCAGCATCACGAGGTTTTTGCGAACTTTAAGCAAGTCAGGCTTAATCCCGGAGCGCAGTTTTGCACTAATTTTCTCGGAGCAATCGTAAGAAAAGAATATCTCGATTATTTTTATGCTGAAAAATTAGCGCATACCGATAGGCAGCAAGAGCGTGGTTGTGCCAGATACCCGGACTTTTCCGAAGGTTATTTCGAGTGGATTAGCGTTCTAGAAAGTGTTGTTCAGGCTAAAAAGAGGTTTACCATGTTTGAGTTGGGAGCAGGTTTTGGCTTCCACCTGGTAAATGCCTATCTGGCTGTGCGAAGCTTCCACGGAGAAGGCTTCCCGTGCTATCTTACAGGGATAGAGGCAGAAGAGACGCATTTCGCATGGTTAAAGCAAAATTTTATCGATAATCATATTGACCCTAAGAAGCACCGGCTGATTAATGCCGCAGTTTATGATAAAGATGGAAACGTTTTTTTTCAAATAGGATTCCCTGCTAATTATGGAAATGCCGTAGTCAACAAATTGGTGCATCTGCGCCATCTAACAGAAGGCATTTTTTTATTTGTTTCTGGAAAGAATCGGCATCCGGGGAAGAGAAAATTAACGCTTACTGATTCGAAGAGCGGCAAAGCGGTGCATGGTTTTATAGAGGAAAAGAAGGTAAGGGCAGTTTGCCTAAAATCATTGCTTGCTCCTTGCGGTTGCGTAGATCTTATTCATGCAGATATCCAGGGTGCGGAGAGTAAGGTATTTAGTTCAGCCAAAAATGAGATAGCTCAAAAGGTCAAGCGTGTGCATATCGGCACACATAGCCCGGAGATCGAAGCAGGCTTACGCGCCCTTTTTAATAATTTAGGATGGAAATGCCTTTACGATTATCCGTGCAAAAGGACAAGCGATACTGCGTATGGCGCTATTTATTTTGATGATGGTGTGCAAGTTTGGCTTAATCGTGAATTAGATGAATAAAGTGTACCCTAAAATCTCTATCGTCACCCCGTCTTTTAACCAGGGAAAGTACCTGGAGGAGACTATAAAATCCGTCCTTTCCCAAAACTACCCTAACCTGGAATATATCATTATTGACGGCGGATCAACCGACGGGAGCATTGATATTATTAAGAAATATGCTGATCGCTTAAGCTACTGGGTTAGTGAGCCGGATAAGGGGCATGGTGATGCTTTGAACAAAGGATTTAAGCATTCTACGGGCGAGATTATGGCCTGGTTAAATTCAGATGATTTATATTTTCCCTGGGCGTTTAAAGCAGTATCCGAGATTTTTAGCGCCTATCCGAAAGTTGAGTGGCTGACTACGGAGAAAAAGGTTGTAGTTGATAAAAATGGCAATGAAACCTGCAGGTTTATTTTCCTGAACTTTGGGTCAAGCGGTTTTAAAAAAGGTTTTTACCTGCCTGAAACCGTTAACTGCCTGCAGCAGGAATCGACTTTTTGGCGGCGGCCCTTGTGGGAGAGGGCCGGCGGGCATATTGATAAAGAAAAGATTGTGCCTGATTATGAATTATGGTCGCGGTTTAGCGAAAAGGCGGAATTATATTCTGTTACAACTTCCCTGGCGGCATTTAGGAAACATGAAGAACAAGTTACCAGCCGTTTATTTAATTATTGTTGTGATATGTGCAGAGAGATATTTAAAGAGCGGGCCGGCCATTTGCCCGGGAAATTTTATACGTTTCTGCCCCAGTTTTTATTGAAGAGGCCTTATTTCTATTACCTGTTTTTCAGGAATAGAAAAAGAACGATCGAATACAAAAATGACAAAACAAAATAATTTTCCTAAAATCTCTATCGTCACCCCGTCTTTTAACCAGGGAAAGTACCTGGAGGAGACTATAAAATCCGTCCTTTCCCAAAACTACCCTAACCTGGAATATATCATTATTGACGGCGGATCAACCGACGGGAGCATTGATATTATTAAGAAATATGCTGATCGCTTAAGCTACTGGGTTAGTGAGCCGGATAAGGGGCATGGTGATGCTTTGAACAAAGGATTTAAGCATTCTACGGGCGAGATTATGGCCTGGTTAAATTCAGATGATTTATATTTTCCCTGGGCGTTTAAAGCAGTATCCGAGATTTTTAGCGCCTATCCGAAAGTTGAGTGGCTGACTACTGCCAGGAGAGTTTCTCTGGAAATAGACAACCTGGCGCATAAGGAGCTTACCTTTGTAAATTTCGGCAGAAGCGGCTTTAAAAAAGGTTTTTACCTTTTTGCCAGCGATAATGTCATTTCGCAGGAATCGACTTTTTGGCGGCGGCCCTTGTGGGAGAGGGCCGGCGGGTATATAAATGAGGCTTCCCGCGTTATGCCGGATTTTGAATTATGGTCGCGATTTTGGGAGATGAGTGAATTGTATTCGGCTACTGTCCCGTTAGGGATTTTTCGCCGGCATAAAGGCCAAGCTACTTCCGATCAATATAACGCATGCCTCGCAGAGGAGAAGAGGATATTTACAAGCCGTTTTGGCAGGATGCCATCCGAAAAAAGTTTATTTATTCCCAGGATGCTGATTCGCAGGCCAAATTTATGCAGGATTTTATTTTTGGCAGACAGGAGGGTGATTAAATATAAAAATGACAAAACAAAATAATTTCCCCAAGATCTCAATCGTAACTCCGTCCTTTAACCAGGCAGAGTATTTGGAAGAGACTATTAAATCTGTCCTCTCCCAGAACTATCCTAACCTGGAATACATCATCATTGACGGCGGCTCGACCGACGGCAGCGTAGAAATCATCAGAAGATATTCTGACCGGATTAGTTATTGGGTAAGTGAGCCGGATAAGGGGCGGGGGGAGGCGATTAACAAAGGCTTTCAGCATGCAACAGGCGAGATTATGGGCTGGCTTGGCTGCGGGGACAAATATTTTCCCTGGACATTTGAAGTAGTCAGCCAAATATTCAGCGCTTTACCCGAGGTGAAGTGGCTTACTTCAGACATTAAAATGATGCTTAATAAAGAAGGCAGCCCTTGTTTTTTAGATGAATCTCTGGATTTGTATAGAATAAATCTAGAGCATATCAGCAGAGAATCGACTTTCTGGAGGATGTCTCTTTATAATCATATTACTATGCATAAGAATAAAAGCCTGCCTAATGGCGAAACTGCTGAATTTTGGCTGGAGTTATTGAAATTAGCGAGATTGAATAATGTTTCCACTCCGTTAGGCGGCAGCCGTCCTGCCTTAGCTCGCCATAAAGAATCTAGCGGGCCGGTAACTTTGCAAAGGCGCATGGTAAGGTGCAACGTAGTAATTTTTGACTGGTGGGAAGAATATAAGTGGAAACTAACTACTTTTGAATCCCGTACTCTAAAGTCGCGGCTCTATAGAGCCAGCTTAAAAATTATTTCCTTTTTGCTAAAATGCGTGAAAAAGTTTTCCCCAAGATCTCAATCGTAACTCCGTCCTTTAACCAGGCAGAGTATTTGGAAGAGACTATTAAATCTGTCCTCTCCCAGAACTATCCTAACCTGGAATACATCATCATTGACGGCGGCTCGACCGACGGCAGCGTAGAAATCATCAGAAGATATTCTGACCGGATTAGTTATTGGGTAAGTGAGCCGGATAAGGGGCGGGGGGAGGCGATTAACAAAGGCTTTCAGCATGCAACAGGCGAGATTATGGGCTGGCTTGGCTGCGGGGACAAATATTTTCCCTGGACATTTGAAGTAGTCAGCCAAATATTCAGCGCTTTACCCGAGGTAGAATGGCTGACTTCAGCCACGCCTTTCGGCTGGATTACCAGGGATATGCCTTTACGCTATTACAGAAGGACCGGTTTTAGCAAGGAAGCTTTCTTTGACGGGCAATATCTGCCTATCCGAGGCTGTATCCAGCAGGAATCGACTTTTTGGAAAAAATCTCTCTGGTTGCGCTCAAGAGGGCACGTTGAGAGCGCTTTAAAGATCATGCCGGATTTCGAACTGTGGCTGCGGTTCTGGCAATACGCCACACTCTATTCTCTCTGGAGTCCCTTGGCAGGGTTGCGGCACCATCCTAGCCAGGGGGGAGCTGTCTTAAGCCATTTTGAAATATGCAGAAAAATCCTCGATGATTATTACCATAACAATATTTTTTCGATTTTCTATCATGAAACCCGCTATAGGATTTCGCGGCTACCGGTATTGAAAAACTTAATCAGGTACCGTTATTCTGCGGTAAAATATGATTTTGGAGAGGGAAAATGGGCGATCGTAAAAAGCCTAAAATCTCGGTCGTAACTCCGTCTTTCAATCAGGCGGATTACCTGGAAGCCACTATCCAGTCCGTATTATCCCAGGAGTACCCTAATTTTGAGTATATCGTTGTGGATGATGGCTCCGAAGATGCAACCCAAGAGGTGATTAAAAAATATAGTTCAAGGATTACTTGTTTAACCAATGAGAAGAATATGGGCCTGGGGTTTACTCTTAACAAAGGCTTCCAGCATGCAACAGGCGAGATTATGGGCTGGCTTGGATGCGGGGACAAATATTTTCCCTGGACATTTGAAGTAGTCAGCCAAATATTCAGCGCTTTACCCGAGGTAGAGTGGCTTACTTCAGCCACGCCTTTCGGCTGGATTACCAGGGATATGCCTTTACGCTATTACAGAAGGACCGGTTTTAGCAAAGAAGCTTTCTTTGACGGCCACTACCTTCCGATTCGGGGCTGTATCCAGCAGGAATCGACTTTTTGGAAAAAATCTCTCTGGTTGCGTGCCGGCGGGCGCGTTGAGAGTAGTATCAAGATTACGGATTTCGAGCTGTGGCTAAGATTCTGGCAACACGCCACACTCTATTCTCTCTGGAGCCCCCTAGCAGGAATCAGGCACCATCAGGGGCAGGAGCCAGGTATTCTTGACTATAACAAAAACAGCAGAAAAATCCTCGATGATTATTACCATAACAATATTTTTTCGATTTTCTATCATGAAACCCGCTATAGGATTTCGCGGCTACCGGTATTGAAAAACTTAATCAGGTACCGTTATTCTGCGCTAAATTATGATTTTGGAGAGGAAAAATGGGCGATCGTAAAAGAGCCTGCTGAAATTATCTATAAGAAAAGATAGGATCATATACAAAAAAGGAGAAGAAGATGAATTGGCCGAAAAAAAATGTATTGGTAACCGGAGGCGCTTCTTTTATCGGGTCGCATTTAGTAGATGCTTTGGTTAAACGCCAAGCCAAAGTCAGGGTGGTAGATAATTTAAGCAGCGGTAAGATAAAGAATATAGATGGGCACCTGAAGTCCGGTAAAGTAAAATTTATCAAGGCGGACCTTAAAGAAAGTAAGGCTGCGAAAGAGGCGGTCAAGGGGATCGATATAGTATTTCATCTTGCTGCTGACCATGGTGGCAGGGGATATGTGGATTTGCATCAAGCTGCCTGTGCTTCCAATCTGATGCTGGATGGGCTGATCTTTGACGCCTGTAGGCAACAAAGGATAGAGAAAGTTGTATATGCTTCTTCGGGGTGCGTTTATCCGAATTATCTTCAGACGAACCCAAAGAAAATCTTATATTTGACCGAAAAAATGGTCGGCCCGCCTTATGAGGCGGATAATATGTATGGATGGGCAAAGCTAATGGCAGAAATGACGCTAAAGGCATATTACAAGGATTATGGAATGAAGTCAGCCAGTTGCCGTTATTTTACAGTGTATGGTGAGCGGGGCGTGGAAAATCATGCTGTAATAGCAATGATTGCCAGGGCCTTTATAAAACAGGATCCCTTTTTTGTCTGGGGCACAGGTAAGCAAATACGCAACTGGACATATGTCGGAGATATTGTCGAAGGGACGATACTGGCAGCAGAGAAGATCAGCGATGCAACAGCAATTAACTTGGGCACCCGGGAGCGGACTAGCGTGATTAGCGCAGTGAAAGAAGTATTGCGCTATACCGGCCACAAGGCCAGGATAATATTGCAGCCTTCTATGCCTACCGGGCCGTACAACAGGGTGGCTGATAATGCCCTGGCAAAAAAATTATTGGGCTGGGAACCGCAGATGAAGTTTATGGATGGCCTGCACCGGACCATCGATTGGTATTTCTCAGTTAAAGACAGTAAGCAAGTAAAGATGATTTTAAAAAGAATGTTGACGGAAAGATAAATAAGGGAGGAGCGATTTACAGTGGAGAATCAGGAGTTTGCCAATTTTTTAGCAGCTAACCACCGGGCGATTTTAGATAAAGCAAAGCTATTCGAAAAAATCTTTGATGCGATCGGGCACAAAGATTTCTGGGGATTAACAGAATTTATTCTGCTTTATGGGATGATCCTGTATTTTAAGCCGAAATATATCCTGGAGTTAGGCAGGGCTTTTGGCAACAGCCTCTATACTATTAGTATTGCTGCCGATAGCTTAGGTTATCAGCCGGAGTTGATTGAGTCCGTATGTTTAGCAGACACCATTTTTGAAAGCAAAAAAAAGGTCGAAGCACAGGCAGGGTATAATTTAAACCCCGCGATCAAAATAACCACAAGGAATTTTTTAAAATATGACGGTTCAGCTTTCTTAAATGCCGACGATATATTGATACTATATGATATCCACGGAAAAAAGCTCATCAGGCATTTTCTTGGTAGATACGCGCCTATTTTAAAGCAAAAAAGGCACCTTGCCATTTTTCATGATTTTTCCTATTTTCCGGGGATGACAAAAAAAGATTTCCTCCTGGTTAAAAAAAATGACCCGTTAAACTACAAGGATCATTGTTGTGTCCAGTGGGAAGGGCCTCCGCCTGCCGGGATCGTCGGTTACGATGAAGTTCCGGAGTTATTGAATTATGTGAGAAAGCGCAGGTTGACTCTCAATTTTCCATATTTGTCGCTGTCCGGATGTTTGGACGCATGCTATCTTCGTGAATTGGAAGGTTTTGTTAATTACAGAAAAGGTTTTTCTACATCTCTGATCTCGGTTACTTTTTGAAACCACGGTCGTTTTAAAAAAGGAAGGTATTTATATGGATATTAAGAGAGTCTCTGTTATCGGCCTCGGAAAGTTAGGCGCTTGTATGTTGGCTGGCATAGCCAGCAAGGGGGTTAAGGTTATCGGGGTCGACAACGACGCGGCGAGGGTAAAGATTGTTAATCAGGGGCACGCCCCCTTATTTGAGCCGAGGCTGGAACAATTCTTCCGCCGCTATAAAAAGAAAATTTCTGCAAGCACCGATTATTACACAGCAGTATTAAATTCTGATATCAGTTTCATTGTGGTGCCTACGCCTTCTCTGGCAAATGGGGAATTTTCGCTTTCTTTTGTAGCTAAGGCCGCAAAAGAGCTGGGTAAAGCATTAGCACAAAAACAATCATACCATACCGTTGTTCTTACCAGCACGGTTTTGCCGGGCACAATGGATAATTGCGTAAAACCGCTTCTGGAAAGATTTTCCGGTAAGAAATGCGCTAAGGATTTTGGCTTGTGCTATAATCCGGAATTTATCGCCCTGGGCACAGTTATTAAAAATTTCCTTAATCCGGATTTTGTTTTGATCGGCGAGTCCGATAAAAATTCCGGTTTCCTGCTGGAAAAATTTTACCGTAATATCTGCGAAAATAAACCGGCCATAGCCAGGATGGACTTTATTAATGCTGAATTAACAAAGATATCCGTCAATTCTTTTGTTACTACTAAGATTACCTTTGCCAATATGCTTTCTTTTATGGCCCAAAAGCTACCGGGCGGTAATGTAGATGTTGTAACAAAGGCTCTGGGCTATGATTCGCGTATCGGCAGCCGTTATCTAAAAGGAGGGTTAGGTTTCGGAGGGCCGTGTTTTCCCCGAGACAATTCAGCGCTGTCTGCAGTAGCCGGGAAATTGGGGATCGAGGCAACGATACCGAAGGCTACGGATAAGTTTAACCGGCAAGTGATCCTATCAGTGTTTAAGCTTATTGCCGCAAAGGCCAAGAAGAGTGATAGTATAGGAATATTGGGGTTATCTTATAAGCCATTGTCGAATGTAATAGAAGAATCGCAGCCGGTCTTTTTGGCAAAAAAGCTCCTCAAATCAGGGTATAGAGTTGTTCTCTATGATCCTTTGGCAATGAATAACCTGAAAATGGTTTTTGGGAAAAAAGTATCATATGCCAAGTCGGCAAGGCAGGCAGTCCTTAATTCCGATATAGCGGTAATTGCTAATTCCGATCCGGAATTTATGCGGATAAAAAATTCTGTTTTCGAAAATAACCGGCGCCGCCTGATCGTTATTGATTGTTGGAGGGTTTTCTTTAATCGTGGCCTTGAAAGAAAACAGGGTATTGAGTATGTGCCTTTGGGGGTAAATAGCGCTGCCGTAAAATAATATATCGAGATGGAAGAGATAAAAAAGAAAGTCCGGGCCTGGTGGGATAGTCACCCCTGCTGCGGGAATCAGGCTGATTCCGAATGGGGGTCGAAAGAATTCTTTAAGCAGGTCGATTTATATAAAGACACCTATGAGCCTTTCACTAATACAATAGCGCGTTATCCTGATTGGTCCGGAAAGCGCGTCCTCGAAATAGGTGTAGGGTTAGGGAAAGATTTTTCGCGCTTTGTCGGTAACGGCGCCAGGGCTACGGGCATTGATTTATCGGCAGGCTCGCTGGAATTGACAAAAAGAAGGTTGGGATTATTTAACCTGAAAGGGTCTTTATGCGTTGCTGATGCGGAACACCTTCCTTTTAAAAACGGTGTTTTTGATCTGGTATTTTCCTGGGGGGTGCTGCATCATACGCCGGGAACAAAGAAAGCAATCAGCGAGCTATACCGATGTTTAAAACCGGATGGTGGTAAGGCTATTGTCATGCTTTATAACAAGCGTTCTTTTCTCTGCGCTTATTATAGGCGGCAGTACCTTTTTAGCAGAGGATGGTTTAAAAAAATCAGCAAGGTGTTCTTTCCATTAAGGAGATTAGTGCCTTCGGAGAGCAAAGATTTTTGTTATGAAAAAATGGATAGCGAAGGATTGCTTTCTGCCTGTACCGATGGCGCGGGAAACCCGCTTTCTAAAGTCTATACCAGAAAAGAGGCGAGAAAGATGTTTTCGGATTTTAGGTGCGTTAAGGCAGAAGCATTCGAACACGGAAAAAGCAGGTTCTTTGGGTTACTCCGAAGAATGAAAATCCTGGAAAGGCATTTTGGCTGGTTTTTAGTAATTGAGGCGGAGAAATAGCATGTTTACAATTTTTACATGCCCGAAACCTTTTGTCGGGCAAATGCTGGATCTTCAGCTTAAGGCGATAAGAAGCTGGATGCAGGTTAAGCCGGCTGCAGAGATATTGCTGTTAGGGGATGCGCTTGATACTTGTAAGGTCGCTAATGACTTCGGTTTGCGCCATCTGCCGGATATAGAAAAAAATGCATTAGGTACGCCTCTGGTTAATTCAATTTTTGAGAAAGCAGAAGCCGCGGCTTCTTTTCCTTTGATCTGTTATGTCAATACCGATATCCTGTTTTTCGGAAATTTTTCTTTTGCGCTTAAAGCTGCGCAAAAGAAATTTAAAAAATTTCTTTTAACCGGAAGAAGATACGATCTTGACAATTGTGATTTAGAGATTTCCGGAAATTGGCAGGAAGAGCTTCTGCTCCGGCTCAAGGCCCGGGGCAGGATACAGCCTTACGGCAGTGATTATTTTTTATTTCCAAAGGGTACTTTCAAAAGAATACCGCCTTTCGCGTTGGGGAGGGGCGCGTGGGATAATTGGCTCGTATACTATTTGAGTTTACATCATACTGCGGTTATCGATGTTTCAGGTTTTATCTATAGCGTTCACCAGGCGCATGATTATTCTCATATTTTAGGCCAGAATCAAGGTAAAACCTGGAAAGGGCAAGAAGCCGATTATAATAAATCTCTTGGAGGGGAAGCACTTTATTTTTATGCGGAAGACATCATTTACAGGCTGGACAGTAAAGGCATAAGAATTAATTTTCTCTCATTAATTTTCCTTTATCTGACTAAGTTATACCTGGCCTTCCCTTTTATGAAAAGAGTGATTCTTAAAGCGAAGAGGTTAAAACTAAAATTTTGCAATCATCTGGATAATATTTAAGCATTAATTATTGATGAAAGATAACCTTATTCAAGATAATAATAAAGTAGGTTCAATATCCGTAGTTATTCCGGCTTATAATGCGCAAGAGTTTGTCGCAGAAGCCATCCGGTCGGCCCTATCACAGAAACTTAAACCAAAGGAAATCATCGTCGTTGATGATGGCTCAAACGATAATACTGCCGAAGTCGTTAAAAGCTTCTCGGAGGTGAAATATATTTATAAAACGCACTCGGGCGTATCCTCCGCGAGAAATTTGGGGATAGAAAACTCCGGATCCGAATGGATTGCTTTTCTTGATTCCGATGATATTTGGAAGCCCGGCCATTTGGAAAGGCTGGCGCAGATAATAAATAAATACGGGTTGGTTTGGGCTTGTTCAGGCATGCAGCTTCAGGGGCAAGGCAGCGAGAATTTTATCTTTTCGGATAAATGGAAAAGATTATTTTTACACGGTGAGTTATTTGATAATTTTTTTGCTGCTTTTGCCTGTGGCGCTCCATTTATATTATCGGGGATGCTGATAAAAAAGAAAGCCTTAGAGGAAAAAGGATTATTTAATGTTAGTTTTGAAACTAACGAAGATTTCGACCTTTTTTTTAAAATTGCCAGCGGATACCGCAGGATTGGATTTGCCTGGCCGGCAGCAATATTGAGGCGCAAGCATAAAAAGTCGTCTTCTCATGGAAAGGCCATGAATGCCTTAGTTTTATTGAAAGAGAATTCCGGGCTTATTAAAGAAAATTCATATTTCTTACCTACCGCAAGATTTCTGGCGGAAAGAGCAGTAGCGGAATCTTTGGAGAAAAAAGATAAAAAGATTATACATGTATTATTGCATGATTATAAAAGGTTGCTGGGATTTTGGTTGCCCATTGCGTTTCTAATCTCAGTTACACCGAAAAGTTTTTCCCCTTTTTTATACTTCATTCGAACGGCCAGCTTGAAGGTAAAGCGGATATGGAAATCAAACAGGCAAATATAGTTTTTCTTGCAACTTCATTAATACGCGGCGGAGATAAAGTCGATTTCTACCAGTTTGCGCCTAACCTTTTAAGAGAGGGTAATAGGCGGTTCTTTTTTTCGCTTTTTAAAGTAGAAGGTAAATTAGAAATAGAAGGGAAAAATGTATTTTCTTTGGGATGGGGTTCCTGGCTGGATTATCCCAGGGCTATTTATAGATTGGCTAAGTTTATCCGCAATGAGGATATCCATTTAGTCCATTCATTCAGCCGTTGTTCCAATATTGTTAACTACTTGGCAGTAAAGTTATCTGGCCGCCAGGTAAAAACTGTAATGACTGTTATTAGCCAGTTAAGCAAGCCCTCTGAAGTAGAACCTTCTGTAGGCTGGAAAATATGGACAGTATTAGAGCGCAAGGTTTATCCAAAGTCAGACCTGCTTTTATGTAATTCGGTAGGTGCGGCAGAAGATGCGGTCAAGATTTACGGCTGTAAAACCGAAAAAGTAAAAGTCGTAAAAAATTTTGTCCAAATCGAGAAAATCCGGCAGAGAATTCCTGGCCCCCAAGTGGAAGGCATGCAGGAAAGCGGGTTTTACTTTTTGGCGGCGGGGCGTTTCGTAAAAGCTAAAGGCTTTGATTGTTTACTGAAGGCATATACGCTAATCAAAGAAAAGATAAATTCAAATCTGGTCATAGCAGGGGATGGCCCTTTATTGCCAGAAATGAAAAAGTTAGCCGGGCAGCTTGGTATTTCAGATAAGGTATTCTTTTTAGGATGGGTTGACGATGTCATTCCTCTCCACGCTAAGGCAGTTGCTTTTGTTGCTCCATCGCGCTATGAAGGGCTGCCTTATTCGATTCTAGAGGCATTGGCCGCCGGCACCCCGGTAATTACGACAAGAAGTACTTCATGGGTCAATGAATTTGAGGCAAACGGCGCTTGTATTGCAGTGCCGGTAGGCGATGTTGCTGCTTTGTCAACAGCAATGTTAAAAGTATCTTCTGATGAAAATTTGCGTAAAAGGCTATCCGACAATGCCAAGAGGATAATTTTGGAATTTAGCAAAGAAAACGTCCTGGCAGAAAGGGATTCTTTGTTAAGAAAGGTATTGATATGAAGGTTCTGCATGTGATCCCATCGGTTTCTTTGCTGCGCGGAGGCCCCAGCCAAGCGGTCCTGGCAATGGTAAAAGCATTGCGCGCGCATAATATCGAAGCAGAAATCGCAACTACCGATGACGATGGACCGGGAGTTTTAAGCGTAGCGTTAAAACAGCGCACGGAATATAAGCAGGTGCCTGTTTGGTTTTTTCACAGGTTTTCTCCGCCTCTGAAGTTTGTCCGGGAATTCGCATTTTCTTCTTCATTGACAGGCTGGCTTTGGAAGCATGTTTGCGATTTCGATCTTTTGCATATCCACTCTATTTTTTCATATCCTTCTACTATAGCCATGCGTATTGCGCGCATAAAACATGTTCCTTATATTATCAGGCCGGCTGGCGCGCTGGAGAGGTATTGCCTGAAGCAGAAATCGTTCAAAAAAAGAATTTACTTGAGTATAATCGAGGGCAGCAATATTAATCAGAGCCAGGCCATTCATTTTACCTCCGATCAGGAAGCCTTGGAATCTTCTCGCCTGGGATTTAAAGCGCCGGGTATTATATTGCCTCACGGAGTGTCTATTCCTAATTTTGTGCCGGATGCCAGGAGTAAATTAAGGGGATTATTGAAATTAACGGAAAATGAACCAGTTATACTTTTTATGTCCCGTTTGCATCCTAAGAAAGGCCTGGAATACCTTATTCCTGCGTTAGCTAGTTTGGCGGATATGAGGTTTACTTTCGTGATAGCGGGTAGCGGAGAGCCTAGTTATGAATTAAAAATAGAACAACTTTTGAAATCATATAAAATTAGCGAACGTACTCATCGGTTCGGTTTTATTACGGGTGAGAAGAAAGATTTGCTGCTGCAGGGGTCGGATATTTTAGTGCTTACTTCGAATTCCGAAAACTTTGCTGTTGCCGTTTTTGAAGCAATGGCAGCAGGGTTACCTGTTTTAGTTTCGCAAGGGGTTGCTGCAGCAAATTTAATTAAGAAAGAGCGCTGCGGCTATGTGGTAAAACTGGATATTGCCAACATTACCTCTGCCATAAAAACATTCCTGCATAATATTGAGCATGAAAGAGCGGCTGGGCAAAGAGGGAAAGAATTAGTATTGAAAGAATTTAACTGGGATAGCGTTGCTGTTAAACTTATCAGGGCCTACGAAAATATCATTAGCGCAAAGATGAGTAACGCGCGATAATATAACGAATAATTATTTAAGAGAAAGCAATTAAATGAACAAGCTGCCGATATCAGTAATAATTCTTACCTTTAACGAAGAAGTGAATATAAGGAATTGCCTGGAAAGCCTAAAGGCCTGGGCAGGCGAAATATTCATAGTGGATTCATTCAGCACAGATAGGACGCTGGAAATCTCTCGCGCATACACGGATAAAATTTTTTCCCATTCCTTCGAGAATCAGGCAAAACAATTTAATTGGGCATTGGAAAACCTGCCTATTAATTCGCAATGGGTTATGCGTTTAGATGCCGACGAGAAAGTTACCCCGGAATTGGCCGCAGAGCTGTCAGATAAGCTCGTAGGTTTAGAAAGCGGGATTTCCGGTTTACGCATGAAGAGGAAGGTTTTCTTCATGGGGCGCTGGATAAAACACGGGGGGTATTATCCACAATGGCTTCTAAGGGTATGGCGTAAGGAAAAGGCCCGTTATGAGGAACGCTGGATGGACGAGCATGTTAAAATTAAAGAAGGAAGCATTTTGTCTCTGGAGAATGATATTATTGATGATAATAATAAAAGCCTGCATTGGTGGATAGGCAAACATAACGCCTATGCTACAAGGGAAGCTGTAGACATACTTGATTTAAAATATAATTTTTCAGGTAATGACTTTTTGGGTGGAGCTTTATTTAAAAGCCAGGAACAGGAAAAGAGATGGCTGAAAGAAAGGGTGTACCTCCACATGCCGCTTTTTCTCAGGGCGTTTTTTTATTTTATCTACCGCTATCTCTTTAGGTTTGGCTTCTTGGACGGCAGGGAAGGGTTGATTTGGCATTTTCTCCAGGGTTTTTGGTACCGTTTTTTGATCGACGCCAAAATCTACGAAATATATAAAAAAGCCGGGAGAGGTAAAGATAACATAAAAAAGTTTATCGAGAATAACTACTCTGTTAAACTCGCTGCAAAAGGTTAGTTATTCCAAGGAAAAGAAAAAGGGAGCAACGGATGGAAAAAGTAGAATTAGCCAAGTTTTCAAATAAGCAATATATGCAGGCAGGCTTATTAAGGAGGATCAGTTGGTTTATCGTAAGCATGCTTATATTTAGAAACCCCTTTTTGGCTTACTCGTATTTTTTTAAAGCCATTATCTTAAGGCTGTTCGGCGCACAAGTGGGTAAAGGTTTGGTCATTAAGCCATCTGTGAATATCAGGTGCCCTTGGTTTTTGGAGATAGGCGATAATGTCTGGTTAGGGGAGGGGGTTTTGATAGAGAATTTTTCCAAGGTTAAATTAGGCAATAATGTATGCTTGTCGCAAGGGGCCGCGCTTATCGGCGCAGGGCATGATTATAAAAAGGCCGCTTTCGACCTCTTGTTGTATCAGATTATTATTGAAGATGGGGTATGGATAGCTGCCAGGGCGATTGTCTGTGGAAATGTAAAATGCGCAAGCCATGCAGTATTAACCGTTGGCTCTGTTGCAACCCATAATCTTGAGCCTTACAAAGTTTACCAGGGCAATCCTGCCGTAGTCAAAAGAGAAAGGGCAATAACCGTCTAACATGCTTTTTTCCATCATCACCGCATCTTCTAATTCTAAAGATACCATTAGGGCTACTATTGAAAGTGTCCTTGGGCAATCGTATGGAGAGATTGAATATTTAATAATTGATAACTGTTCCACAGACGGGACATTGGATATAGTAAAGCAGTATCAAGACAAGAGGATAAGAATAGTTTCAGAAAAAGATAATGGCATATACCACGCTCTCAATAAGGGCATTAAGTTAGCATCCGGAGATATTGTAGCTTTTCTTAATTCTGATGATACTTATTACAATAATAATATCATAAAGAAATTCGCAGAAGTTTTTACGAATAACCCGGGTACCGAAAGTTGTTACGGAGACCTTGTTTACGTAAGCAGGAAGGATAATAACAAGGTGATACGATTTTGGAAGTCGGGAGAATTTGATTATTCTCTTCTTGCTTGCGGATGGATGGTGCCGCACCCTACTTTCTGCGTGAGGAAGCGGGTATATGATAAGTACGGAGTATTTAACCTGGAATTTAAAATAGCTTCG
This sequence comes from Candidatus Omnitrophota bacterium, assembly GCA_028717885.1. Lineage (GTDB taxonomy): Bacteria > Omnitrophota > Gorgyraeia > Gygaellales > Profunditerraquicolaceae > JAQUMX01. Next base: position 31,634 of record JAQUMX010000004.1, on the reverse strand, counting down.
GATTATGAGATTATCCTGCGTTTCTTATATAAATATAAGCTCTCGACGTATTATATAAATGAAACGCTGATAAAAATGAGCATGGGCGGGAATTCTAACCGTAGTCTTTGGCACATTTTCAGGAAGAGTTGCGAAGATTATAAAATAATGCGGATTTATGGCATCAGCCCGGTTTCACTGATAAGGAAAAATTTAAATAAGGTCCGCCAGTTTTATGGGAATTCTGGCCGATTATCGAATGGATAATACTGCGAAAAGGATTTTTGATTTTATTTTTTCTTTATGTGGGATAATTTTAAGCCTTCCGGTTTCGGCAATTATATTTCTGCTTATATTATTAAACGATGGCTGGCCGGTTTTTTATTTTCAAGAGAGAGTAGGAAAGAACGGTAAGCTTTTTAAAGAAATAAAATTCCGTTCTATGGTTAATGAACAGGAGGAGGGCGGTAGTTTCATGCAGGCAAAGAAGGATGATTCCCGGGTAACCAGAATCGGCCGGTTCTTAAGAATTACTGCCATGGATGAATTGCCGCAGCTTTGGAATATTTTAAAAGGTGAAATGAGTTTTGTTGGTCCTCGGGCATTGGTTGCCTGCGAAACCGAAGCTCAAAATAAGCTCGCCACAAACATATTTGATGTTCCGGGTTTCCGGGAGAGGTCTAAAGTCTGCCCCGGGCTAACCGGAGTTGCGCAGGTTTATGCGCCTCGGGATATCGAACGGGAGTTGAAATTCAAATATGATATCTGGTATATTAGGAATCGGGATTTTTTTCTCGATCTTTACCTTATCTTGCTTTCTTTTTTGATCACTTTTAGAGGCAAGTGGGAAGACGGAAATGACAGGTTTCATTATTTAGGCCGAGGCCTAAAATACAGGATAGAGAGTCAGATTGGGCTAATAAAAACCTAAATTTGGCAGCGGTAGCTTGGATATGGCTCCGTTAACGCATTTCTTTTTGGCAAAAAAACAGCTTATAGGCGATTTTTCTTGACATTATCGTCTAAGTGTGTAAATATTAGACTGAAAAAATGGACTATACGGAATATAAAGAAAAAAGGATCAAGGAGCGCATGTCCGGCTATCACCTGGTAAAATACCGCCTTTTTGACCAGGTGAAGGAAGGGGAGTATACTTTGTCTGCCGTGCTCAATATTAGCGCTAGCGGTATCCTTTTTAGGACAGAAGAATCTTTGCCGGTAGATACGATATTGGACCTGAAAATCAATTTTCCTAGCCTGGAAGAGCCGATACGCACGCTTGCAAAAGTTGTCAGGGCTAAAGAGATAAAGGCCAAACCCAGTTATTTTGAAATCGGCGCAAGATTTATCGGAATCGACGAGCAGAAAACTGCTCTTATGGACGAAGCGATCAAATTCGTAAACAAAAAAATACAGGAAGAAAAGGAGATTGTCAAAAAGAAATAAAGGAAAGAATCAAACATCCTTAATGAAAAACAAAAAATTTTTTTTTATTTTAATAACTATATTATATGGCTCAAATATGGCTTTTGCTAAAGAAGGGGATGCTGTTACGAAAAATAAAGAAAGCATGACCATCTATTTGGATGATTATGAGGGCAAGCAAAAAGCCATAGAGTCAAGCTTTAAGGAAGCGCAACTGAAGACTTTGGAAGAACTGTCCCGCGAAGAGAAATCGGAAAAGCTGGATGAGCTGTTGCGCTATTGGCATCCTTATCTCGAAATTGAAACGAAGTACGAAGACAATATTTATCTAACCCCCTCCAGATCCAGCGATGTTATCACTACCTATACCCCTGGGATAAAATTTATTTCTCTTGGCGACAATAAGCATTTTGAAATGGATGCCGGCGCGAAGCTAAATTCATTTTATCATCATTGGACCAATAATACGCAAAACCCATTTATTACCTTTTTCGTAGATAACACTTACGGGCGTAATTATCTAAAATTAGATGAGGCATTCAGGTACGAGACTACCCCGAACAGCAGTATTGTGGCAGATACGTCAGGGTTCAATGTCTATCAGTACAATGTTTTCAATCTGAAGGTCGGCCGGGAGATGAATTTGTTTTCCATTGAGCCTTCTGTGACGCGCAATGATTATTTCTACAGAAAGGATTTCAAAAGAGACAATTCCTATAATGAAACTATCCCTACGCTTACCGGGTATTATCAAATTGCACCTAAGACAAGGCTTCTTGCGGAATATGACCACGGCATAGTGCGCTATCCTAAAAAACCTTCTCCTTCGAAAGATAACTCTTATAATCAATTCTGGTTTGGGATTAAAGGCGATATCACCACCAAAATCAATGGTTTTATGAAGGCTGGTTATCAGTTCCGTAAGTTTAATAACGGGGGGGACTGGAATAAACCGGTTTTAGGTTTTGATTTAAGCTATCAATTCAAGGAGAGAACTTCAATTCTCCTAAAATTACTTAAGACCACTGCACAATCCGATTACAATAACCAGAATTATTATGAAAGAAACCGCCTGGATCTGGGACTGGTGCACCAATTTGCTTCTAACCCGAAATTGCTATTTAGAATGGAAAGTTTTTATGAATATGACGATTTTCCTTCTCCCGTTGACCCTGCAACAAAAGAACGCCTGGATAATTTGTTTGGAATCAGTACTGCATTAAAGTATGATCTGCAGCGCTGGTTTTATACTTTGTTAAAATATGAATGGAAAGAAGATTACTCGAACCTAGATGCCAATACCTATGTCGATCATATTATGTCTATAAAGTTTGTGGGGATTTTCTAAAGTGAAGAAAAACAGATTGATATTTTTGGGGGTAGTATGGGGATTGATTTTTTCTTATGCTTATGCGCAAGCAAAAAATAATGACACGGAATCAGATTATATAATCCATCCAAATGATGTTTTAGAGATCAGCGTTTATAACGAGCCTGACCTGGATAAAACCGTAAGGGTTTCTGAAGCAGGGACAGTGAATTACCCGCTTTTAGGTATTATTAAAGCCAGTGGCTTGTCGATTAGAGGGCTAGAGAAACATATTATGGATTTACTGGAAGAAGATTATTTGGTTAATCCGCAGGTGCACGTCTTTCTGAAAGAGTATGGTAGCAAGGTATCTGTTTTAGGCCAGGTGAAAAAACCCGGTTCTTTTGAATTAAAAGGGAGCTTAACGCTCATGGAAGCCATTGCTTTAGCCGGTGATTTTACAGAGACCGGGAATCCCGTTACGGTTAAGGTAATCCGTAAAGTCGGAGACCGGGAAAAAATATACGAAATTGATACCACTAAGATAACCGAGCAAGGGGATAAATCAGAAGATATTGAGCTTTTGCCCGGAGACGTAGTATCTGTTGAAGAATATGGAAGGGTTTCTGTATTGGGACAGGTGAATAAGCCGGGTAGTTTCGTTTTGAAAAAAGACCTTACTGTCCTGGAGGCAATTGCTTTGGCAGGGGGTTTTACCAAAATTGCTGATATGGATGCTACGAGGGTGGTCCGAGAAGAGAATGGTAAAAAACGTGTTTTTCCTGTCAAAATATCCGCAATCATGAAAGGCAGTAAAAGTTACGATGTAATTTTGTTGCCTGGAGACACTATCGTTGTCCCTGAATCATTCTTCTAAATAAGAAAGCATTAATATGAAAATACTGATTATCGGGGCAGGGCCAGTAGGCTGCTATTTGGCGCATCTTTTGAAACAAAAAGACAAAACGCTTGGCGTGACCATTATCGAAGAGCACTCTTCTTCGGGGCAGCCATTGCATTGTACGGGACTGGTGAGCGATTCCCTTTTTAGCCGTACATTTTTTAGCCTGCCGCGGGCGGCTGTGATTAATTATATCGACGGCGCGCAATTTCATTTAAACGGAGATTCTTTTCAGATAAAGAAGAAAAGAGTCGCAATTGTCCTGGACCGCAGGATGTTCGATTATCTCCTAAGCCAGAATATCGACGTAGTTTATAATAACCGTTTTTTGGGGCTGGAAAAAAGCAAAAATAAATATATAGTCCTTACGGAGAAGGGGGATTTAAGCGCGGATCTGATTATCGGTGCCGATGGCGCAAATTCCAGCGTGCGGAAAATTATCGATGACGAACAGGATATAAAATATTATTTCGGTGCCCAGGCCAGGATTAAAACCAGGGCGGTAAAACAGCATATTGCGCAAGTTTTTATGAAAAAGCCATATTTTTCCTGGTTGGTCCCGGAGTCAGAGGAAATTATCCGCGTGGGATTGATCGGGCAGAATCCTCATTCTGAACTTTTGAAGTTTATCAAGGAGCTTAAAATCGAAGGCCAGATCCTGGAGAAATTTGGCGGGATCATGCCTTTGGGCAGCTGCCTTAGCCAAAAAGATAATATTGCCCTGGTCGGGGATGCTGCCTGTCAAATCAAGCCTCTTACCCACGGAGGCATCTACTATGGAATGAGCTGCGCGGAGATCCTCTCTGATTGTATTATTAACCGGCGCTTGAACTTATACGAAAGGAACTGGCGGCAAAAGTTTGGGGAGGATATTGCCGTGGGTTTAAAGATTAAGCGCCTTTATGAGGAATTGGATGACGAGAGCCTGGTAAAAGTGTTTAGATTATTAAAAAATAACCGCTCGATCCTGGAAAAATTTGCGGATTTTGACCGGCATTCCGATATTATTTTACGGCTTTTCCGCTTAAAAGGGGTGCAGGGGATATTGGAAAAGCTGTTGTTTAAGTTTATTTAGCCTCGATAATATTGACTTCAGGTTTATTTTAAGGTATACTTTATATATAGACACCCCGGACTTATAGAGAAGGCCGGTCTGCCCTTGTGGGCAAGGAGGGTGAGATGAAAAATTATAAATTGTTGAAAAATATGTTGGTTATATTAACGGTTTTATTTTTTGGCGCGGGAATTTCTTGGGCACAAGGCAGTGCTTCTCCGTCTACTCCTCAGGAGAAGCAGGAGCAGGAGAGGGCAAAAATGAGCCAAAAAGCCACTGAGACTGCTCCGCTTGAATTAAGCGAACCGGTTGTTGTTTCGCCTGGCGAGGAAGAGAAAGCCGAAGAGGCAGCAAAACCCGAAGAGACAGCAGAAGCTCCTGCAGAGGTGAAAGAGGGCGAAGCGGTGCAGCAAGCAGTGCCTGCTGCAACAGAAGAGGGGCAGAAGGCCGCAGAAACAAAAGCTGAGCCTACTGCTAAAAGCGGAAAATAGCTTGAATCTGGCAGTAATCCGCGTAATTGCAAAGATTTATTTGCTGAGCGCATTATTTTTTCTGTGCTCAGCATTTTTTTTCTATAGCCGCGTTTTTGTCTTTGGGCACCAGATATCGCCATTTTCTGCAAAAATCATCAGGTTCGTATTCTTATTTATTTCCATATACCTTTTTTTAACCCTCCCTAAATTAAAAATAAGTTCTTTTTTTACAGCTTGCGTATTCCACCTATTTTTAATAGGAAACAGCACGCTGATGCTTGCTGAAAAATACGCACCACAAATCTATCCAGCGGTACGTATTGCGGGGGTAAAAGGTTCCCTGGAATATTCATTCAACCAAGAGGTGATAATCATCTTGAATATTATCATTAATTCTGTTATGATTTCTTATATCTTCCTAAAAAGGAAATTATTTTTTAGTCCTCGAGGCCATGGAAAATAATTTTTTAGCCTTTTTTAAAAAAACCTACCTGATCTTCGTTATTGTTATCTGTGCCGTAATCTTTTTCCTCGGTTACAATACTTACCTGGTTGACCATTCTCTGGTAAATCTTAAGCTGGCTTTGGATGAGATCTCTGACGCCAGGACTTTGGAAGACGTAAAGAAAATAGAACAGGCCTTAAGTTATCCTTTACGCAAAGAAATCAGCAAGCAAAAAATCGATATGTCTACTTTGGCCGATCTCGAATATGTCAATGACGTCCTTTCTAATCCTAAAAACCTGAATCAGCTCGAAGATGTCAAATTTTTCTTAAGGAGGGTCATTGCCAAGAAGAGCCAGGAGAGAGGCCCCTTAATGGCATCGTTAGATACGATGAGCAAAACCTTCTTGCCGATTCAGCAGAAAGAAACAATAAATAATTTGCGAAAAGAAGAGGTGAAGTTGAAAGAAAAAATTAATACCGCCAAGCCCGAAGAGATCCAGGAGCTTTATTCACAGCTTAATGTTGTCTACCAGAAGCTTAATGAGTACAAGAAAGCAGAAGAGGTTTCTTCAAAACTCATCGAATTAGACCCCCAAATCTACCGCGCGGCAAAGGTCAAATTTACCAAGGCTTGGGACTACAAAACTAAAGGCGATCTAGACCAGGCGAAAGCAGTTTTTGATGAAATTATCCGGGATTACCCAAATTCGGAATTAGCGGTTTTAAGTAAATACGAATCTGCGGATATCCTTTATAAGCAGGGCAAGATAAATGAATCCATCAAGGCAAATGAGGAGTTTGCCAGCGAATATACCGGAGCGCCTGTGGCGCAGATGGCGCAATTCAAAGTGGGCGCTACCTACCTTTACGATTTGAATAATTTCGATGAAGCGGTCAAGGCTTTTGATAAGATCGGCGAAACCTGGAAAGAGCAACCGCTAATTAAATATATTGATAACAAAGTCACTCCTTTTATCTCTAAAAAATACCGTAGCCGCGGCTATTATTTACTTTCCAGGAAACGTTATGAAGCTGCCAGCGAAGCTTTTTCCCGTGCAATCAAAGTCAACGAACAAGATGCCCAATCATATACCGGGCTAGGCGTGGCATTTTTAGGGTTAGGCAAGAAAGAGGAAGCGTTGCAAGAGGCGCGCGAAGGGGTGAGGCTTAACGAAAACGACTGGGTTTCCGTTGCCAACCTCGGGTATATCTATATACAGTTAGGATTGTTTGATTCGGCAATAGAAGAGCTGCGCAGGTCAACCGGATTGAATTCAAAAATTGCCGAGATTTATTATAATTTAGGGTACGCCTATGCAAAACAGGAAAAGTATGCCAAAGGAATCGTGAGTTTAAAGAAAGCAGTTGCATTAAAGCCGGGTTTTGCCTTTGCTTACAATAACCTTGGCTATTGTTTATGGTATGAGGGCAGGTTTGGCGATGCCCTCGAGGCCTTAAGGAAAGCTACGGAGATCAATCCTGAATACGCCGACGCGCAATATAATATAGGCGTAATTTACGAAAGCCAGGCGCTTTACGAAAAGGCAATTATCGCTTTTGAAAATACTCTGCGCATTGATCCTGAATATGCCTTAGCAAGGAAAAGGGCAGAAAAACTGCGGGCAAGGGACGCTGGGCTCCAAAAAGACTAATCCTTCCTTTTATCTACTACAAAACTGCTTCCGGGAATAGCTTTGGATTTCTTCTTTATTTCAGCCGCAATATTGGTTACTTCGACGTAGCTGATGATTGGCCGGTGTGCATTGGTAACACCGGCAAGCGATATAGTCATAATGGGGAATTCTTTGATCGAACCGTCGCGTGCATGAGCGATAATCTTGCCTGCCTTTAGATCCTCTTCGCTGTAAAGGGAGCGTACCCTTTTGTCAAATTCGCTGGTAATATATTCGGCAACCCCCTCTGCTCTGTCGGGAGTAGTGAGTAAAAGGAAGTCATCGCCGCCTTCGTGGCCGAGAAAATCATCGGGCCCGCCCTTAACTTTTACCGATTCTTTAAATACCTCGGATGTAAGTTTAATTGCCTCATCGCCTTTGGCAATGCCGTATTTATCGTTAAAAGCCTTGAAGTTATCCAAGTCGCAATAGATAACCATGAATTTTTCTTTGCTGTTGATCCGCTTGTCTATCTGTTCGTGGATGACGATATTGCCCGGAAGTTTTGTCAGCGGATTGGCGTTTTCCGCGCGTTCTTTCATTTTTACCAGTTCTCCGGCCATGTAATTGAAAGTCGCGCCCAGTTCTTCGATTTCATCCTCGGTATGGATATCTGTCCGGACAGCTAAATCTCCGGCAGCGATGATTTTAGTGACCTCATTAAGCATTTTTATCGGGCCGACCACGGTACGGGAAAGTATGTAACTTAAGATAATGTTTGCGGCGATAACCACGAGGATGGCGATAATTACCGGTATATACACTTGGTTTAGGGCTTCGCCAATACTAGCCAGGGGTAAAGATATTTTTGCCACATATCCCAGTATCCCCGGCTGTTCCGTAAGCGCTACATAGATGTTCAATTGGTGCTTAAGACGGTCAATAGAACTGAAATACCATTTGTTCTGCGATAGGAGGCTTTTTAAATCATCCGCTTTGCTTAAATCCTTGAATGAAACCGTTTCTCCGACCTGGTTATTCGAAGAAGCGATGATTTTTCCGTCTTTATCATAAACAATCAAATGATTCGTGATCTCCGCTTCCGCCAGGGAAGCAATCGCCACGCGCAAAAATCCCGGCACATCTTCTGCTGCTGCGCCCTTAAGCATTGCCTGAAGGTTGTTTTTTACCAATACGGTTGAAAGGTTTGCTTGGTAGGAATTATAGCGGCTGATATTCTGGACTTGGTTATTGACCTGGATAAAGGTGAAGGCGCTTACCAGCAGCACGCTAGAAACGATCATCATATTGATAATCCTGCTCTGTAATGTCAGCCTCATCTTAACCGACATTGTAATATAAAAATTTCCGGGTGTCAATTACACTTTGATATTGACCGGGGCCGCTAAACGCTATATACTTTTCCCTATGAGATTTAAAATTTTGGCCATGATTATGGTGTTTTTCTTTTTCTGCCCTGCTTTTGCTTCGGGAAAAAAAGCGCAGCTTTACATCTTTCATTCGCCTACCTGCCACGAATGCCTAAGCGCAAAAGAAAAAATTATCCCCCAGCAGGAAAAAAACTTTGCCGGGAAAGCCGAATTCAATTACTATGATATTTCCGACGCGGAAAATTATAAATTGTTATTCGGGTTAAAAGAAAAATTCGAGCCGGGGATGAATCTGGCCCTTCCGGTATTTTTCATGAACGGAAAATTTTTAAACGGCGGGCCGGGCTTAACCGGCGAAAAACTACAGGAATTTATTTCCAATAATTTACTTTCTTCTCCGGTCACTGTTAATGCGGGGAACGGAATAAGCCTCGTGGAGCGTTTTAAAAGTTTCGTGCCTTTAACAATTATCAGCTCCGGGGCGATAGACGGGATAAACCCTTGCGCCTTTACGGTAATCGTCTTTTTTATTTCCTTTCTTGCCCTTCAGGGATACCGTAAACGGGAATTAGCGGCAATCGGGCTTACCTTTATCTTTGCGGTATTCCTGACTTATTTGTTATTGGGCCTGGGGATTTTTGGTTTTCTCTATAGGATCAAAGGGTTCTGGGGATTGGTAAAGCTGGTCAATTTTTCTATCGGAGTATTTAGCATAATACTCGGAGTATTGTCGGTTCTTGATTTCTTGAAGTTCCGAGAGAATAAGAATAGCGAACAGATGCTCCTTAAGCTTCCGGAATCGGTAAAAAGAAAGATCCAGAAGGTTATCGGCATGCATTATCGCATGAAAGAATCCGGGCAGCAGGACGAGAGTACGCATCCTATAGGGAAATTGATCGCCAGCGCTTTTGTAACCGGATTTCTGGTTTCTATCCTGGAAGCTGTTTGTACGGGGCAGACTTATTTGCCGACAATAGTTTTTGTTTTAAAGACCACCAGCCTTAAATTAAGCGCTTTTCTTTATCTTTTGCTTTATAACTTTATGTTTGTCCTGCCGCTTTTATTGATTTTTGTTTTTGCGCTATACGGAACTACCTCGCAGGAATTTACCAGGATTTTAAAAAAGAATATGCTTCTGATTAAGGCGCTCATGGCAGCTTTATTTTTCCTGTTAGGGGCATTTCTTATCTGGAGAGCTTAATAATGAAAAGAATCCCGGGTTTGTTAATCCTGGTGTTTGTTTTTTCCGGCTGCCTGGCGCAGAATGCTAAATTCGAGGTAAAGCAGGAGCAGGTTGCCGATCCGTTTTTATGGGATTTCGGAAAAATAAAAGAGGGTACAATCGTAACTCATGAATTTAAGTTTCATAATGATTCAAAGAAGGTTTTGAAGATTAAAGACATAACTGCTTCTTGCGGCTGTACGGTTCCGAAGATCAAAGATAAGGCGCTTTCGCCAGGAGAAAGTACGGTTATCGAAGTTAAATTTAAAAGTAAGGGGTATTCCGGGCCGGTAATGCAGTATGTGTATGTAGATACCGATAATCTTGACAATCCCGTAATAAGGTTTATAATAAAAGCCGACGTAAACAAATAATTATTCCAGCCCGCATTTTTTCACCCAAAATATATTTTTAGGAGGAATTAAGATGGTTTCTTTGCAATTGAGGATGTGGTTATTGGTAACAATACTTTTCGCGTTTATCTACGCATTGATTGTGGCTATCGGCAGCGCATTTTTCCACGTATATGACTTCTGGTTTTATATCGCTATTTCCGTAGCGATGATGATTATCCAGTATATGCTGGGGCCGAAAATCGTGGAATGGAGCATGCGGGTAAAATATGTAAAGCGGCAGGAATATCCGCGGCTTTTTCAAATTGTCGAGGCCATGAGCATGCGGGCGAATATCCCGATGCCGCGCGTATGTATCGCACAGATCAATATTCCCAATGCATTTGCCTTTGGCAGGAGCCTTAAAGACGGCCGCGTATGTGTAACCGAAGGCATCCTTGGTTTGTTAAATGACGATGAGCTAAGGGCGGTACTGGGGCATGAATTGACCCATTTAAAGAACCGGGATGTTTTGACGATTACGCTGCTTTCCGTAATCCCGACGGTGATGTACCGGATTGCCTGGCAATTCCTTTTTTACGGCCGCAGAAGGGATGAGCGCGGTTCGAATACGCTTTTGATCGGGCTAGCGGCTTTCCTTTTTTATTTTATCACGAATTTACTGGTGCTTTATGCTTCGCGTATCCGTGAATATTTTGCGGATAAGGGGTCTGTGGAATTAGGGAATAAGCCTGCGTGGCTGGCTTCCAGCCTTTATAAGCTTGTTTATGGGGCAGCACGCATGGATAAAGATTCCCTAAAGGAAGCAGAGGGGCTAAAAGCATTTTTCTTGAACGATCCTTCCCGGGCAATGAATGAAATCCGTGAATTAAGCCAGCTTGATTTGGACAGAAGCGGTTCCATCGATCCGTCGGAACTGGAGTTATTAAGGAATAAAACCATGCGTTTAAATCTCGGCGATAGGATGATGGAGCTGTTGAGTACGCATCCGAACATGCTTAAAAGAATCAAGCGGCTTTCGCAGTACCATCCTTAAAGTCAGCTTTACTTTTCCCAAATAAGGAATATAATCTAATTTATGGTAGTCAGCAGAAGCGGCATTCTTATCGGCCAGATCCTGATTGATGAAGGCGTGATTACCTCTGAGCAATTGGAGATCGGCCTTAAAGAGCAGAGGAACAGCGGCCATTTTATCTGCCGGACTTTGGTCGAGCTTGGGTTTGCCAAGGAAGAGCGTCTTTTTGAGATCCTTTCCCACCAGTTAAACATCCCCTATATAAAATTGAAGAATAAAGATATCGAAGACCTGATTATCCAAAAGGTCCCGGCGAAATTCGCAAGCCACTATAAAATCATCCCCCTTGAATTTAAAGATAACAGCCTGATTATCGCCATGACTGATCCCTTGGATGTGCGTACCCTTGATGACCTGAGGTTGCTTTTGGGCCTGGAAGTTAAGGGCGTATTGGCCAGCGAGTCGGATATCCAGGATGCGATCCGCAGGTATTACGGCGTGGGCGCGGAAACCCTGGAAAGGATGATTACGCAGAAATCCGACCTAAAAGAAAGCAGGATAGAAGCGGAAGAGGCGCAAGACTTGGAAGATATGGCGGAAGATGCCTCGATCATCAAGTTCGTCAACCAAATTCTTTCTGAAGCAATCAAGAGCCGGGCAACGGATGTGCACTTGGAGCCTTTTCATGATGAGTTGCGCACGCGTTTTCGCATAGACGGCATACTTTATAACATTAATATCCCCGAAACCATAAAATATTTCCACCCGGCGATTGTTTCGCGCATAAAAATAATGGCGCACCTGAATATCGCCGAACACCGGCTGCCGCAGGATGGTAGGATCAAAATTAAGGTTGAGGAACATGAGCTTGATTTACGCGTTTCCACTATGCCTACGGCTTTCGGAGAAGCGGTGCATTTGAGGATTTTAAGCCCGCAATTTTTCCTGGAGCTAGGCAATATCGGATTGTCGCCGGAAGATTTGGCAATTATCGAAAAAGTAATCAAGATACCTCACGGAGTGATTTTTGTCACCGGCCCTACCGGATCAGGAAAATCCACTACGCTTTATGCGGCACTATCCAGGATCAATTCTGATTCCGTGAAGATTATTACCGTTGAAGACCCGATTGAATATCAGCTTAAAGGGATTAACCAGATCCAGGTCAGCCCTAAAATCGGCTTAAGTTTTGCAACGGGTCTACGGCATATTTTAAGGCATGACCCCGATGTAATCATGGTCGGAGAGGTCAGAGACTATGAAACCGCAGAGATCACTATACGGGCCGCGCTCACCGGCCACCTGGTATTTTCCACTTTGCATACCAATGATGCCGCCGGAGCAGTGACCCGGTTAATCGATATGGGTGTTGAGCCGTTTTTATTGTCATCTTCTTTGGAATGTTTGATTGCCCAAAGATTAGTGAGGGTAATCTGCCCGAAATGTAAAGCCCCGGTAGCCGCAAGCAAGGAAATCACGGAAGAAATCCGAAAAAACCTGAACTTAGGGGCCAGGGATTTCAATATTTTTGAAGGCAAGGGGTGCGAAGAATGCAGGTTTACCGGATTCCACGGCAGGACAGGGATCCATGAGATCATCACGGTTTCCGCGGCGATCCGCGACTTGATTATGAACCGCGCTTCAGCTCAGCAAACCAAACAGAAAGCAATCTCCGAAGGTATGAGGACATTGCGTCAGGATGGTTTGGCCAAGGTTATCGAAGGAATTACTACCTTTAGCGAAGTAATCCGGGTAACTCAGCAGGAAGAATTGCCTGAAGAATAAATGCCTCAATATATCTATATTGCCAAGCCTGCACCCGATAAAACTATCCAAGGGGAAATCGAAGCTGAATCAGAAAGTGAAGCAGTCACCAAGCTTACGAAATTAGGCTACTTTCCGATTTCTATCGAAGCACTAAATATCTCCCTGGAAAGAAAAAGTTTTTTTCCTTTTCGCAAGGTCAGCAAACAGGAAGTCGTAGTTTTTACCCGCCAGCTATCCAATCTGATCGGTTCCGGAATCAATATCATCAATGGTTTGAATATTATTTCCCGCCAGACCACGAATAAATATTTTAGGGCGGTGATTAATGACGTCGTAAGCAAGATCAAAGACGGGAAATCTTTATCGGATAGCCTAAATTATCACCCGCAAATTTTTTCTAACCTCTATGTACAGCTCATCCATTCCGGTGAGGTGGGGGGGAATATCGACGGGGCGCTGGAGCGCCTAAGCGGGTTTTTGGAAAAAGAACAGGATTTCAGCGATTCCCTGAGTTCGGCTTTGATCTATCCTATTTTTATCATGCTGGTGGGTATTGGCACGATAATAGTACTGCTCACCTTTGTCATTCCGCGCTTAACCGTAATGTTCGAAGATATGGGCCAGGTGTTACCTCTTCCTACGCGAGCCTTGATTGCAGCTTCTAATGCGTTGCGCATTTATTGGTGGATGATCCTGGCAATTGTAATTACCGGCGTATTCTTGTTTCGGCGTTCACAGCGAGTAGTTGCCAATAAAATCGTTTGGGACAGGATAAAATTGAAATTAGTTTTTTTCGGGGATATTATCTTAAAGAGCGAAATCAGCCGGCTGATGCACACGTTGGCGCTGCTGCTTTCTAGCGGCATTACCATTACTTCTTCTTTGGATATCTCCGCGGCCCTCGCGGAAAATGAAATCTTACGGATCGAGCTTTTGCGGTTTAGGGAACGGATCAATGACGGCTTAAGCTTGTCCAGGTGTTTAAGCGAATCGAAATTATTCCCGAGCATGGTAAATAGTATTGTGAGTGTAGGGGAAGAAACCGGGACGCTGGAGAAGGCGCTATTGCGTATTTCGCAGGATTATGAAAAAGAAGTGGACTCCACGATAAAGAACTTAACCCGGATGCTCGAACCGGTAATTATTTTGGTAATGGGGATAATCGTAGGGTTTATCGTGATCTCCATGCTTTTACCAATATTCCAAATTAATTTGCTGGCCAGATAATTTAGCTCTAAAGGAGGATACGATGAGAAATAAAGGGTTTACGCTTATTGAGTTAATGTTAGTGGTAATTATTATCGGAGTATTGGCGGCAATGGTAATGCCGCGTCTGGTTGGCCGTTCGGAAGAAGCCAGGATTGCTGCTGCTAAAGCGGATATTAATGCCAATATTGCTACGGCCTTGGATATGTATGAAATGGATAACGGCAAATACCCTGCCAGCCTCGATGATTTGACCGCCAAAACCGGAAAGGGGCCGTACCTGAAAAGAAAACCTGTTGACCCATGGGGAAAAGCATATATCTATTCTTCTCCGGACGGCAAAGAATACAAGCTTTGCTCCAGCGGCCCTGATGAAACCAAGTCCGAAGGCCAAATCTGCAATGATACGCAAAATTAGAAGCTTTACTTTTATCGAGCTTTTTATAGTAATTATCATTATCGGGGTCGCCTCGGCGGTTGCCTTCCCGCGCTTCAAAAGTACCTTTTGCCGTTTTGAACTGCAAAATTTTTCCAAGGATATTTATTTCTTAAGCCGCTATTTGCAGGATAGCGCTATTTCGCAGGGGAAGACCTATTTTCTGGCAGTCAATATTGAAAGCGGCCAATTACAGGCTTTAACCTTGGAGAATGCGGAATTCAAGAATCTTAGCGGCAGGTTTGCCAAGGTCTACCAGGCGCCGCGCGGAGTAGAGGTTTCGCTTGATCCTGCTGCGGACCAAGGAGTCTACTTTTATCCGGATGCCAGTACCGGTAAAGCGAGCTTAGTTTTTGAAAACCAGAACAAGGATAAGTTGTCATTAATTTTTAGCGGAGCCTCAGGTGGAATCCAGGTCAAATAAAGGGTTTACCCTTATTGAAGTTTTGATCACTATTGCCATAGTTTCTACGGCGATTATTTTTATTTTTCGTTCCTTTGTCACATTACTTGCTTCGCAAAGGCTGGCACAGGATATGATTACCGCTACATTTTTAGCGGAAGAAAAAATCTTCGAGATTAGCGCAATACAAAAAAATTCTGCCTCCGTAACCAGGTTCCAGGAAGGCGCCGCGACACTGCAGCAAAGTCAGTTTGACTGGAATTGTTCTTTATCGGATTCTGCCGACCAAGGGTTATTGTTGTTGGATTTTAAGGTGTTTTTACCGAGTAAGAATAGCCGGGAGAAATCAATGCTTAATTTCTTAGCCCTCATACCTGCGCAAAGCCAATGATCAAGAAAAAAGGTTTTACCTTAATTGAAGTATTGCTTGCAGTTTCGCTTTCTGCGGTGATCGTAGTGGGTGTTTATTCTGCCTTGCAGACCGGGATCCTAAGCTACGAAAAACAGGAATCTGCGGCAGGAATTTACCAGACGGCAAAAGTAATTTTAAACCGCATGGAAAGCGATCTAAAGAATTCCTATTGTTATATGCAATCCGGCTCAGGGTTTAAAGGCGGTAAAGCCCAGTCCGGTTTAGAATTTTTTTCGGTATCCGAGGTTTTCGAAAAAGGAGAGAGCCGGATTTTGCCTTGCCGGGTGCGGTATGAACTTACGGATAAAGTTTTGAAACGCTACTTTTACCGTGGGCTGGAGGCGAGCGAAACAAATTCTCTGCTCGAGCCGCAAGAATTAGCTGCGGATATAAAAGACATCTCGCTGGAGTTTGCTTATCGGTCTTCCGATGCGAATAATCCTATTGCCTGGCAAGATACCTGGCCGGCGGAGCAGAACCAGGACCAGGAAAAGTCATTGCCTTTGGCAGTAAGAATAAAACTTACCTTGATTGAGAAGGATAGGCACGGCGAAGAAGTTTCTGCCGTAGATTTTTTAAGGACAATCGCTATTCCCTTAGGAGGAAACCCATGAGGCGCCGCGGTTCGATTTTGATGATTTGCCTCTGGGTATTGGCGATCCTGGTAGTTTTTGTTATCGGTTTAGGAAACCGCGCCATGATTAATTTGAAATTAGCGCGTTCCCAGAAAGAGCGGCTCGCCTCAGAGCTTCTGGCACAATCAGGAATAGAGAAAGCTATCCTGTTTTTAAGCAGCGCAGCGTCTGCTGTTTCAAAGGATTCGGATTGTTTGACTGATCCTTGGAGCATAGGCATAGATCCGGATACGAAAAATTATATTTTCAAGGAAATAGAGTTAAGCCAGGGCTCAGGAAATAAATTTACCATTGGTTTCCTCGATCAGGGGAATAATTATCATTGCATGAGCGATGAAGAGAGTAGGGTCAATCTTAACTTTGTTTCACCGGCTGTACTCTCCGGGATATTTGCAAAAGGCGGGGTGGAAAGCGGGGTAAACGAATTGGTCAATTACGCTCTTTACTGGCGTAATGACCCGGCGCTTGATGTAACTTTAAATTACCCACAGTTAAAAAAAGATAAGTTTTCCAATTGCGCAGAATTAGTCAGTCTTTTGGAGTATTTTTACAAAGGAAAAATCGCGGATTACCAGAAAAAGGCCTGGGATGTCTATAAGCAGCTGGAAAATTACATTACTGTTTATAGCCCATCCAGTGCGGTAAATGTAAATACTGTTTCTCCGGAAGCGCTGGCAATCATGGCTAATGCCCTTGCCACTAATGCAGAAGAAATTTCCGCTGCCGCAAGCCTTAGCGAAAAAATTATTACTTTGCGCAATGCCCAACCGGTCAATGGGGAAGGCGATATCAGGACGCTGGCCCAATTAAGCACCGCAGAAGGGAATTTTTTAAATAAGCTTGCCGGCAGCCTTACTTTTAAATCGAGTGTTTTTCGTATTGATTCGAGCAGTAATTCCGGCAGGACATTGATGAAAATCAGTGCTATTTATGACCGGAAAAACAAAAAAATTGTCTTTTGGCGGCAAATATAGTATCATAAAAAAATAATGAAGAAGCTGTTGAGTAGCCTAGGCAACAAGAATACTGTTTTTATCCTGCAGATAACCGACAATGCCTTTAAAGCGGTAAAATGCTCTAGAGACGGGAAAAAAGAATTTCTCGGCCTTGAATTTGAAGCTTTGGCAGAAAGCGCCGATAATCAAAAGTTGACGCAGAAGTTATTAGCGGCTGCCCAAAAGCTCGGGATCAATAATTACCCGGTAATCCTTTCGCTGGCGCGCAACCAGGCCACCTGCCGGCACGCTATCCTTCCGGCCCAATCCCCTCAGGAAATAGCAAAGATCGCTTCCTTGCAGGCTCCGAGGTACCTGCCTTATCCGATCGACGAATTAATTACCGGCTATCAAGTGATTTCTACGCAAACCGGGGGGTATTCAGCGATCAATCTGGTTATTGTCCACAAAGACATTGTTTCCCGTTACCTGGAAATATTTAAGGCCCTGAAAATAAAAAAATTTTTCATCCATCTTGGATCATACGGGATATGTAATTTATACAACTACCTTTTTCCGCAGGATAATCCTCCGGTAATGATCGTCGATATCGATTTTAATCAGGTTGAGCTGGTGGTAGTTTCCAAAAGGAAAATGGCCTTTAGCAGGTATTTCAAACTAAACCGTTCAAGAGAAGACTGGAAGTTTGTTTTCGTCGAGGAAGTCAACCGTTCCCTTGAGGCTTATACAAAAGAATTTTCGAAAGAGCAGCCGCAAAAAATCATGATTTTGGGGAGCGGCAAGATGATGGAAGAATGTTTCAATTTATTAAAAGAAAAGGTCCCTTTGTCAATTGAGCAGGTACCTTTTTATAAAAAAATTAATCTTTCCGATGCCTTGGCGCAAAAGGCTCAATCTTACGGGTGTTCTTTTGTCAGCCTTTTTGGTTTCGGGGTGGATACGATAGAAGATACCCTTAACCTTGTGCCCGAAGAAGTCAGGGAAAAAGGCAAGCAGCTGAAAGTATACCAAAAAAGTTTACGGACGTTTGTTTTTGCCGCAGTTTTGGCATTGATTTGGTCCGTAGCGACATTCAAGAACATCGATAACAAATCAAAATACCTGCAACGTTTAAAAACAGAATTGGAGAAGGTCAGCAAAGATGCCCGGCCGCTAGAAGAAATCGAAAAAAGGTCGAAGATATTGGATAGCCAGAGCGCTAAAAGGTCTTCGAGCCTGGAGCTTTTAACCGGATGTTTTAAATCCCTGCCCAGTTCTGCGTATCTTATCAGTTTTAGCTACGAAGAAGGCAAGCAAGTTATTTTACGCGGCCAGGCGCAGGAGTTGAATCCGGTGTTTGTTTTTGTCTCTGCGTTGGAGAAAATGCCGGAACTGAAAAACTTTAATATTAAAGTCAGATATGCCAGTAAGAGGAAGACTAAAACCGGGGAAATCGTGGAATTCGAAATTGCCTGCTTAAATAAATAAAATGCAAAGGATAATTTCCAAAAGAGAAAAGCTGATCTTTTATTTGACCGTAGCGATAATTATTTTTAGCCTAATTTTTAATTTTTTGCTCGCCCCTGTATTTAAGAAAAACGAGCTTTTAAACCGCCAGATTACTACCACCCGGGCAAAGTTGAAAAAATACCTCTGGTTGCTGAACCAGAAAGAGGCGATCCAGAATAACAAATACACTTCGGGCGCAAAGCTATCTTTATCGGAAAAAGATACTTTAGTAGATACCTTAGCCGAATTGGAAAATCTCGCTAAAGACGCGAATATCCGGATTGTCGATATCCGCCCGCAGACGCCCAGAAGCCTTGATCTCTACAAAGAGATTATTATTGATGTAAGGGCTGAGGGTAGCCTCGATGGTTACATAAAATTCATCTATAGCCTGGAAAATTCCCTGTCTCTTCTGGAGGTTAAGAAGCTGGATCTCAACACTAAGCCTAATTCCCAGCTCTTAGAAGGCGCGTTTACCATTTCGCAGCTAGCCGCAGATTAAGGCGGCCAAACATGCTGCCTGCCTTGAAATTGCCTAAAAATATGCTATATTTCATATATAAGATGTAATTTTGACAATTTGGTATTTTGTACCTACTGATAAAGGCTAACTAGCAGTAATGCTGGGGCGCAAAGCTTCCGGTCCTTACCTAATATAAGGATAGCGGGGTTGCCAAAGAGGAATCAAACCCTAAAAAAGCCTTTTAGGGTTTTTTTATTTTTCCTCCCCCTCATTGGGCGCTAGTTACCCTTTGAGGGTTTTTTATTTAATATTGCTGAGGAGGAAAAATGAAAAAACATTTATTGAACAGTAAACGCGGATTAGCATTTATTATTTCGGTTATTTTGTTGTCGCCATTTTCCTTTACCTATAATACCCTTGCCGACGGCACTGCGGGGTTGCCGGGGCAAACCGCATTGTTGCCTCAGATGGTGTATATTTCCAGCCCCCAGGAAGGGGCATATCTGCATACAGAGCCGAATAATAAGGTCAATGTCGTGGGCAGCGCTTATTTAGACGCTGGCTTCAAAGAATACCAGCTTTACTATGCCTCAGCGGCAAACCCCTTGGAAATGAAAAAAATCCTCGAGCGCCCGGCAACTACCATGATCAGGGATAGTTCTCTGTGTTTCTGGGATACCGCCGGAATAAAAGATGGCGAATACATTCTGATTTTAAAGGTTAAAGCTGTCCGGAATCAGCAACAAATAGAGTTAACTGATTCAGTAAATTTTACCATTGATAATGTAAGCGAGCCCCCGGAGTTCGTTAATCAGCATAATCACGGTACGGCAGCGGGAAGGATGTTAAAGTTCCGCCTTAATGTCAAAGACCCCGATGACCCGGCTACTGTTCAGGGAAGGCTTAAGCTTTCTTGCCCTGATGCAAACAAGGTTCCCAGGTTCAGTTTTAACCCGCAAACGGGGATAGTTTCCTGGAATCCTTCTCAAAAAGATAAGGGTAGAGCATACAAGGTAATTTTTGTTGCCAAAGACGACACTCACACCGTAACAAAAGAATTAGAATTCGCGGTGGTGGATATTAAGGAAAAGAAGATAAATACATTTTCTTATCCGGAATTCTTGGTCTCTCTTTTTATTGAAGGCGACAACTTGGTTTGGAACGAAATCGGCAGGGGCGCAGGCATCTATAAATATGACTTAAATACCAAGCAAAAAAACAGAATCCTTTCTTATCATCCGATAGATGATTTTAGCCAGAATAAGCTGGTATGGATTACAAGGAACCAGCTGGGTAAGGGCAATATTTCTCTTTATGACCTTTCAACCGGTTTGACAGAAAGAATAGATATAGCAGGAAAGGCATTCAGGGCAAAAATCGGCCAAAACAGGGTAGTTTGGGACGACGGTAAATCTTTGAATGCGGTAAATCTGTCTACGCATAAAAAAGGAAGGATTCTGGGGGCAAACGCCTATAGTTTTGCTTTGGATGGGGAAAAGCTGGTATTTGGGAATTTTACCCGGGAAATTAATTCAAGAGGGATTTATTTGTATGATTTTACCGATCAGAGTAAAAAACAAATCTGCCGCTACAGTTCGGACTCCCCGCAAATTTCCGGAGACGATATTATCTGGATAGATTTCCGCCGTTCATTGCGCCATTCTATAAGCGACCTTTACCTTTATAATTTAGCTGCGAAAAAAGAAACTCTGGTTGCTGCAGATATAGGTAATGCATCCGGCTTGGATATCGATCAGGGAAAAATTACCTGGGGTAATGATAAAGTAAGAGGGGAAGGGATTTACCTTTATGACATTGCCAGGGATATGGAAGTAAAAGTGGCCAGCGGAAATTATTCCTACCCGAAGATTTTCGGTAACCGGATTGCCTGGAGAGATAAGGACAATATTTATCTGGGAAGAGTCGCATTTGCCCCGGTTGTGCATAGTATTGAACCGCAAACCGTGAATCCGGAAACGGAGATGGTGATTAAGGGTAAGGATTTTGGGAGCATGCAAGAAAATGGCAGGGTAATTTTTGAAAATAAGGCAACCTGTGAAATCGTGGCCTGGAAAGACAATGAGATTACCTGCAAAGTCCCGGCTGGTGCTGTTACCGGGCTGGTTAAGGTAATTAACGCTGCCGGAGAGAGTAATGGTATTAGAGTTACGGTAGAAGCTTTAGTTTTGCCTCCGCCGGCAACAAATCTGAATGCCACGAATATTATGGCAAACGAAGCTATTATCAATTGGGCTTACGATTTTAACCGTCCTAATAGCGATCTCTTAAAGAATTTTATTATCCGGCGCAAAGACCTTACCCGGGCTCCGAATGCCGGGTATATCACTATCGACGATAAAGTAGCCAGAACAGCACTTTCCTATACGGATAAAACCGTGAGAGGCAATACAGAATACCATTACCGGGTTTATGCCACGCCCGATGGAGAATTATACACGGAATGCAGGTCAGATGCTTTAATCGTAAAAACCCCGGTTGATTCAGCAATTCCCGCGCCGGCTAATCTTACTGCCACCGTGGTTTCCAGTTCGCGGATTACGTTGCATTGGAAACAGGGGGTTCGTGATGCAAGGATCAGGTCAGGTTTGGCGGTTTCTACCCTTTCCGCAAACATCCTTGGGTATAAAATCGACCGCCGTACTGCAAAAACCGATTTTAAAACTATTGCGACAGTCAATAATAAAACATTATCTTTTGAAGATGCGCAGGCTAAATCCAGCACGAAGTATTTCTATCGCGTGCGTGCTTATAATCAGACAGCGGTATCAGCTGATTCCAATATCGCTGAAGGCACTACCCCTAAAGGCGTGCCCGCTGGCCCGACAGCTTTGGGGGCAAGCGTAAATTCTCCGACGCAGATTTCCTTGACCTGGGTGGATAATTCCGAAGATGAAGATGGATTTAAGATCGAGCGCCGTACAGAAAATAATGAATTCGTTCAGATCGGCCTAGTTGCCCCCAATGTTATGGATTATGTGAATACAAATTTAACTCCGGATTCCAAATATTATTTTCGTGTCAGGGCGTTCAATAATTTAGGGGATTCCGAATACTCTAATACTATTTCTGCTACTACCTCAAGCGGCATTCCTAATGCGCCGAGCGGCCTTAGCGCAGTAGCTGCTTCAGCTACGCAAATCGACTTAAACTGGGAAGATAATTCACATAATGAAGTCGGTTTTATGATTGAGCGCCGGATGGAAGGCACAGAATTTGACGTAGTTTACATCGTGGGCGCCGGCCAGAACAGGTACAGCGATACCGGATTAAGCCCCTTGGCTAAATTCTATTATCGCGTGCGTGCTTATAATATAGCAGGGGAATCGCCTTATTCGAATATTGCCGATGCTACTACACCACAAATCGTGCCTTATGCTCCTACGGCTTTAGGCGTGTATCCGGTTTCTACGACAGAGATCGGCCTTACCTGGGTGGATAATGCTAATAATGAAGAGGGTTTTAAAATCGAACGCAGCCTCAAGCCCGATACGGAATTCCAGCAAATTACTACGCTAGGGGCGGATATCTCCAACTATAATGACAAGGATTTATCGTCTAATACGGCATATTATTATCGCGTGCGTGCCTATAATAGCGCGGGGGATTCAGGATACAGCAATATTAACGGAACCTCTACGTATAATACCGCTCCTGGTGCGCCAAGCGGCCTTACCGCTTCGGCAGTTTCTGCCAGCGAGGTCGATTTAAATTGGAAAGACAATGCTAATAATGAAGCAGGTTTCTGGGTCGAGCGCCATTTAGAAGGAGAGGAATTTGCGGTAATCGCGATCGTGAATGCAGATGTGGTTAACTTCCAGGATATAGGTATCAGCCCGAATACTAGGTTCTATTATCGGGTACGCGCATATAACGCTGTCGGGGAATCCGATTATTCCAATACTGTCAATGCTAAAACGCCGCAAAGTACCCCGGTTGCGCCGACTGCTTTGGGCGTCAGTATTAGTTCTGCAACGCAAATCAGGATTACCTGGGTGGATAATGCCAATAATGAAGATGGGTTCAAGGTGGAGCGTAGCCTTAATCCGGATAGCGGCTTTGCCCAGATTGCTACTACTTTTGCAAACACCAATATTTTCGATGATACCAATATCAATTTGGATAACACATATTATTACAGGGTTTGCGCTTTTAACGATGCGGGAAATTCCGAATATACCAATGTCGGGACAGCTCCCGTTAATCCGGCGATCCCCCTGGCTCCGGGCGGGCTTGTTGCTACAGCAATTTCAAGCTCAGGAATTAATTTAGCCTGGGTTGATAATTCCGATAATGAGACAGGGTTTAAAATCGAACGCCGCATTGAAGGAGGGAATTTCACGGAAATCAGAATCCTTAATGCCGGGGAAAATACCTATAGTGATACTCAATTATCCGAACAGACAAAATACTATTACAGGGTACGGGCATTTAATTTGATCGGGAACTCGAAATACTCTAATAAGGTTTCCGCTACTACCGTACAGGCCATTCCTTACGCCCCTACGGCTTTGGCAGCAGTTACCGCATCGGCCAGCGAAATTAATCTATATTGGGTACGCAATTCAACCAATGAAACCGGCTTTAAGATCGAACGTAGCCTCACTCCCGAAGGAAATTTCAATCTGATTGCCACAGTCGGCGCGGGAGTAGAAACTTATAGTAATAAGGAATTAATAGCTGATACCGCTTACTATTACCGAGTTTTTGCCTATAACGCAGCTGGGAATTCCCCATTTACTAATATTGCTGTTGCTACTACGGCACAGACTTCTCCTTTAGCTCCCAGTAATTTAGGCGCATCCGCGCAGTCTCCAATACAAATCGATTTAAAGTGGACAGATAATTCGAATAATGAAACCGGCTTTAAAATCGAGAGGGCTATTGAGGAAAACGGGTCAGCTTCTCAGTTTGTGGAAATTAAAATTGTAAATGCGGATGTGAATGCCTATAGCGATACTCAGGTTTCTCCGGTAACAAAGTATTATTATCGCGTCAGGGCAATGAACCTGATTGGCGATTCGCAATATTCCAATACTGCTAGCGCAACTACACCTCAGGGGGTTCCTGCTGCGCCTACAGCTTTAGCTGCGGCTGCGGCATCTTCTACCGAGATCAGGCTCTATTGGGTGCGTAATTCCATAAATGAAGACGGGTATAAAATCGAACGTAAAATTAATCCTGATGATGAATTTGTTCAAATCGGCACAGTTGCAAAAGGGGTTGAGACATTCAGTAATACCGGATTGATCGCCGACACCACATATTATTACAGGGTGCGTGCTCATAATAATGCCGGTAATTCCGCGTATACGAATATTGCCAGCGCTACGACAATTACCGGAATCCCCGAAGCCCCCAGCCAGCTTTTGGCTTCGGCTGCGCAGTTGCCTCTGATGCAAATTAACCTTAATTGGCAGGATAACTCTCATAACGAAACCGGTTTTAAGATCGAGCGTAAAATCGAAGGCGGAAATTTCGAAGAGATCCGTATTGTCAATGCCAATGTATATGTTTATAGCGATACGCGCGTAGCCGAAGGGACGAAGTATCATTACCGTGTGCGCGCATTTAATTTGGTCGGTGATTCCGCTAATTCGAACACCGCAGATGCGGTCACGCCGGTTAATCTTCCTTTGGCACCAGAGAATCTAACCGCCACAGCCATTGACTCTGAGCATATTAATTTAGATTGGCAGGATAGTTCTTCTAATGAAACCGGCTTTAAGATCGAACGTAGAACACAGCAAAGTGATTTTGCGGAAATCGCAGTTGCCCAAGCTAATGCTACAGGTTTTGCCGATGAAAATTTAAGCGAAGGCACTAAGTATTATTATAGGATCAGGGCTACAAATTCTGCGGGTGATTCTGCTTATTCAAATACCGCGGATGCCACGACTCCTATACCTGTACCGACTGTGCCGCAGAATTTACAGGCTACAGCGATAAATACTTCTCAAATCGATTTAAACTGGGAACATAGCGGGGTCAATGTCACCGGATTTAGAATTATCCGCGGTACGGACGGGTTAAATTTTCCGGATACCTTTGTAATAAACAGCGCACTGGAGAGAAGTTACCATAATACAGGATTAGGAGAAGGGACTGCCTATTACTATAAAATTTGTGCTTTGAATTCGACCGCGGAATCAGGTTACTCCGAACCGGCGAATGCTATGACTTTAATTAATCCGCCGCCTGCGCCGTTTAACCTCAAGGCGCAAGGAGTATCTGTATCGCAGATTAATCTTTCTTGGGATGATGCCGTTCAAAGCGATCACGATGGTTTTAAGCTGGAACGTAAACTTTCCGGAGGCGTTACATTTACCCAGATTGCAACTTTAGGTGCAGAGGTAAGAAGTTATGATGATAGCGATGCTCTCATCGAAGGCGAATCCTATGATTACCGCCTGCGCGCCAGCCGCGGTAATACATTTTCCGAATACTCTAATAATGCCGGAGCAATTACCTTGTTATCAGCACCCAGCAATCTTATTGCGAGAACCGTGTCCAGCAGCGCAATTGATTTAAGTTGGCAAAACAATGCGCCTACTGCCGAAGGGTTCCATATTGGCCGCAGTGATACTGCCGGAGGAAACTATGAGATTATCGCTACTGTGCAAGGCGCGGATAATATTACTTATCAGGAGACTAACCTTAGTGCGGGGACTACCTATCATTATAAGGTGGCTGCTCACAAGCAATGGATAGATTCTGAATTTTCCAACCGGGCACAGGCAACTACACAGCCCGGCATTCCCGCTGCTCCGACAGGTTTTAGCGGCCAGGCGGTTAACCCCGAAAAAATTGATTTGTTATGGACAGATAATGCCGTCAATGAAACCGGGTTCAAATTAGAGCGTAAGAAAGAAGGGGAAGCGTACAACCTTCTGGAAACTTTGGCAGCCAATACAGAAAATCATTCTGATGTTAACCTTAGTGAAGGCACTAAGTATTATTATCGTTTGAGAGCTACTAACGCCAGCGGTGATTCCGATAGCGTGGAAGTAAATGTTACGACGCCGATCAATCCTCCGGCTGCGCCTAAGGACCTGGCAGCAATAGCTGCTTCTACTACACAGATAAATTTGGAGTGGGTAGATGCTTCGGATAATGAAGCTGCTTTTCAATTGGAGCGCAGCACTAAGCAAAACGAAGGTTTTGTACAAATAGTTTCCTTGGAGCAGAATACGACCGTTTATGAGGATAAGAAAGCCTCAAGCGGCACTACTTATTATTACCGGATTAGAGCTATTAATGCTGCGGGTAATTCTGCTTATTCCAATATCGCCAGTGCAACTACATTTATGAATCCGCCGGCAGCACCCAGTGGCTTTAACGCCAAGGCTGTTTCCGGGCATCAGATCGATTTAAGCTGGCATGATAATGCTGATAATGAATCTGAATTTAAGCTGGAACGCAGGTCCAGCGATAGCGCATACGCGGCTTTGAAAGTTTTACCGCCTAATACTACCAGCTATTCCGATGCTAACCTTACAGCAGCTACCACCTACTATTATCGGTTAAAGGCTAGTAATTCCGGTGGCGATTCTGATGTTGTAGAAGCAAGTGCCGCTACATTTGCGCCTATACCGTCAGTACCTACCAGCTTCACAGGCAGTACTATTTCTACTACTCAGGTTAACTTGGCTTGGCAGCATAATGGCGTAAACTTAACCGGTTTTAAGGTTATCCGCGGCACTAACGGATCAACCTTCCCGGATGTCGTAACCGTAACAAACGCATCTGCCAGAAGCTACAACAATACAGGATTAAATCCTGGCATTAAGTATTATTATAAGATCTGTGCTTTGAATTCCAGCGTGGAATCGGATTATGCGGGCCCGATTGCTGCCAGGACTTTTGCCATCACCGCTTCCGCAACTGATGTTGCCTTAAGATTAGTGAAAGGCCCTCCTGGTGAATATACTTATACAAACGCTTTTGTAATCACTAATGTCTGCAGCACTGGAGGGACTACTTGGTTATTAACGCCTAATCAGGACGGTACCTTTACATCTCCTGGAGGACAACCGCAATCCGTCCTTATCCAGGGATTCGGATTTTATGAAGCTTCAGGCGGTTTAAGCGCAGGGCATACGCTTACTGTCCGCGGTTATATCAATAACAATAAAGCCGCAGGCAGATATGCCGGTTCCTATAAATTGCAGGAATATATAGATAACGTGCGTATTGATATTGCTACGATTCATTTTAGTATTGTGGTGGAGGAAGGTGCGCCGATTGCTCCTAGCGGGCTTTCCGGAGCGGCAATCTCTAGCGGAGAAATCGATTTAAGCTGGATAGATAATTCCAATAATGAAGATGGCTTTGAAATCTTTACGGCAACCAGCAATAATGGCCCATTTGAGCATGTAAAAACAGTGTCGGCAAACGCTACGAGTTTTAGGCATTTGACTGCTTTTAATCCAGGCAGTACTTATTACTATAACGTTAAAGCGTATAAGGGCACAAATTACTCCGTTGCTTCTAATACTATTGCAGTAGTAATGGATCCACCAATCCCTGCCATACCGGGAAACTTAACTGCAGCCGCAATTTCCAGTAACCAGGTAAGATTCACTTGGCAGGATAATTCTAATAACGAGGATGGTTTTAAGATAGGAGAGGGTACTAAATCAACCGGGCCTTTCTATGATGTGGAAACTGTCCCGGCCAACGCCACTACTTTTACCCGTACAAGTAATTTTTCCGCGGGCACGACTTATTATTTCGTTATCCGCGCCTATAAGGGTGTAAATTTTTCCGGATATTCTAATGTTTCCTACGTAGGTATTTTGGCCGCGCCCAGCGACCTTACAGCTACTGTTATTTCCGGCACGCAAATCAATCTAACTTGGGTGAATAATGCCAATAATTTAACCAAGTTCAAGCTGGAACGAAAAACCGATAACACCGCGTATAGCCAGATTGCTATGCCGGAAATTGAGCCAACAACTTACAGTGATACTAATTTAACTCCTGGCACAAAATATTATTATCGTATCCGTGCGACTAATGATACGGGAGATTCCGGTTATTCCAACGAGGTTTCTGTAACTATGCCTTTGCCTGCAGCCGCACCGAGCAATCTTGTTGCCAGTTCTGCGCTGGTGAACCAGATAAACTTAAGCTGGACGGATAATGCAAATAATGAAAACGGGTTTAAGCTGGAGCGTAGCGCCGCACAAGCAAACGGTTTTACCCAGATAGCTAATTTAGGAGCGAATACGACGGCTTATGAAGACAAAGACTTAGCCAGTGGCATGACCTATTATTATCGGATCAAAGCTTTTAACGAATCCGGAGATTCTGCTTATAGTAATGTTCTGCAGATTCATACTTTGTCTGCATTGCAGGTCTCAGCTACCGCGGTATCAGAGGTTTTGCAGTTGGGCAGCGATACTACGCTATATACTTACGGAACCGGGTTTATTATTACCAACAATGGTTCGCTTACCGGTTTTAGGGTAAGCGCAAATAATGATGCTACTTTTACTCCTCCGGGAGGAGCTGCTCAGTCTGTAACAGCCACAGATTTTGGTTTTCAATGGTCAACTGGCGGAATCAATGCCGGTGCATCCTATACTGTAAAGACATTTTGTTGGAATGGCAGGCCAGCAGGAATTTATGCCGGTACAGGAAAAGTATTCGAATCGATTTCCGGAAAGCCGGAAATCGAAGTAGCTACCGTACGTTATACTCTCGACGTGCGTAAGCAATTGGCTGCACCAACGAATCTCAGGGCCGAGCTTACCGGTACTCCGGGAGAAGTAAGATTAACTTGGGATGATAATGCGGATAATGAGGCAGGTTTTATTATCGAAGAAAAACCTTCGGGGTTTACGCAGTTTATAGAGTTGGTTAATTGGCCGCAGCCTAATAAAACTAACTATATTACCACAGGCTATCAGCCGGGTGTGGCTTGTACATTCCGCGTCCTGGCTTACAATGCTGCAAATAGGTCAGCTTATTCAAATGAAGCCTCGGTTATTTTTCCTTTGGTTGCGCCGACAAATTTAAATCTTTCGGCTGTCAATAGCCAGGCTTTAAAGCTGAGCTGGAAGAATAATACCTTCGTTTCAGTTCCTGAAGTACGTATTGAACGGCGCACTGAATCAAGCGCATATGCTCAAATTGAGAGTATAGCGGTAGCCGGAGAAACGCAAACATACAATGACAGCAGCTTGTCTGCCAATACCAAATATTATTACAGGTTGCGTTGCCATAATGCAAACGGAGATTCGCCTTATTCCCAGGAGGTGAATGCAACTACGCCTGCGGATGGCCCGGCCGCGCCTTCTAATCTTTCTGCTATTGCTGATGCTAAAATAGCGCAGGTTTCTTTGAGCTGGTTGGATAACTCAGCCGATGAAAACGGGTTTAAGATTGAACGCCGTAAGGGTAGCGCTGCTTTTCAGTCTATAGGTACCGTCGCAGCGAATGTTAAAACTTATTTGGACGCCAGTACAGACCTTACGGAATTATCCGCCTACGAATATCGCGTTTATGCCTATCGCGGAAATAATGATTCCGGCTATTCAAATATTGCCAATGTTTCAACGCGCCTTAACGCCCCCAGCGATTTAGCCGCCCAGGCGGTTTCCGCAGGGAAGGTCAGTTTAACTTGGAAGGATAATTCACAACAGGAGCAAGGGGTTAAGATCATTCGTGGTTCGGACCTGAGCCAGCCGTTCACGGTTATTGCTACTTTAGGCGCTAACGTTACTTCTTATAACGATACCACAGTGGCGCCCAATACTAAATATTATTATCTGGTTTTTGTTTATAAGGGGAGCGATTATTCCGAGTATACCAACTATGGCATTGTGACTACTCCTCAGGCGCTTCCCGAGGCTCCGAGAGACCTTGCCGTGACAGCGCTTCCGGCAACCGGTTCGACTACTCAAGTAAAATTAGACTGGCAGTTTGACAGAAATAATGCCGATCAATTTATGGTTGAATTAAGCTACGAGAGCGCTTCCAGCGGTTTTATACAGATCGGAACCGCAGATGGCAGTGCCCGGACGATCTCCTGGTATGGCGCTTTTCCTGATAATACCACATCTTATTACAGGATCAGGGCGCATAATAGCATAGGTTATTCCGGGTATTCCAATGTTGCTTCTGTAGTGACCCGCAATGAATCATATCCGCCGTCAACGCCGACCGGCCTCGCCGCTTCTGCGGTTGATGCTAACAGAATCCGCTTAAGCTGGGCGAATGTTACGCTTTCCCCGGCCACGGATATCCTTATTGAACGCGGGCTCGATGGCAGAAACTTTACGCAGGTTGCCAGTGTTACTGCGGCAGGGGCGACCCAAAGCGCGGATGACGGCAGCCTCGTTCCGGCGAAAACATATTACTATCGCCTGCGCGCGCATAACGCCAACGGTGATTCCGGTTACACGGTAATAGTAAATGCTACAACGCCTAATTCAATTCAGACTCCTGCAGACTTGAAAGCAGCGACAATGAATTATAACAGTATCCGTTTGTCGTGGAAAGATTCCAATAATGATGAGCAGGGGTTTGAGGTTTGGCGTTCCAATACTTCCGGAAGCGGATTCGTTTTTGTAATCAATGTTCCCACTTATAATTCACCGGTAGTCGTCAAAGATGATGAGCCTGACTTAATGCCTTTGACTACCTATTATTATAAAGTGCGTGCTTACAGGAACGGTATTTATTCGAATTTTTCCAACGAAGCTTCTGCAAAGACTTTGGATACGCCGTTCCCGCATGCGCCGACAAACCTGGTAGCTACTTCCAGCGCTTCTAATCAGGTTAACTTAAGCTGGAAAGATAATTCTGCGAATGAGAATGCATTTAGGATCTATCGCAGGACCGGCACAAGCGGCGAATTCGGCTATCTGAAGACTGTAGATAAAAATATTATCAGTACTACGGATACAACAGTATCCAGTTCGACACTATATTATTACCGCGTAATGGCAATAAATAGTTCGGGAGAATCGGCATATGCCGAGGCTTCCGTAACTACAGCCAGCGGAATTCAGACCCCTACCAATTTGCAGGCAACGGCAATAGATTACAAGACTATCCGTTTGGTGTGGAATGATTCCAATAATGACGAACAGGGGTTTGAG
The DNA here is from genome assembly GCA_028717885.1 of Candidatus Omnitrophota bacterium. Classification (GTDB taxonomy): domain Bacteria; phylum Omnitrophota; class Gorgyraeia; order Gygaellales; family Profunditerraquicolaceae; genus JAQUMX01. The sequence continues at coordinate 558 of JAQUMX010000004.1, read as the reverse complement.
GTCTGGCGTTCCAATACTTCCGGTAGCGGATTCGTTTTTGTAATCAATGTTCCGCCTCCGGGATACACTACTAATGTAATCGTCAAAGACGATGATACGCTTAATCCTCTGACTACCTATTATTATAAAGTGCGTGCTTACAGAAACAGCATTTACTCTAATTTCTCTAATCAGGTTTCTGGTACAACGCCGGATACGCCGTTCCCGCATGCACCGACGAACCTGGCAGCTACTTCCAGTGCTTCGAATCAGGTTAACTTAAGCTGGAAAGATAATTCGAATAACGAAAACACCTTCAAGATCTATCGCAGGACCGGCACTAGCGGCAGTTTTTCCTACGTAGGTTATACAGAAAAAAATATAACTACTGCCAAAGATACCGGCGTATCGAGCGGGATCCTTTACTATTACCGCGTAACGGCAGTAAATAATTCGGGAGAATCGGCATATGCCGAGGCGTCAGTGACTACACCTAGTTCGATCCAAACCCCTACTGAGCTCACAGCAGCGACAATGAATTATAACAGTATCCGTTTGTCGTGGAAAGATTCCAATAAT